>DATHIG010000177.1:0-7852 GCA_035490035.1 Actinomycetes bacterium | reverse complement strand
ACGAAACACACCCGAGGGCGTTGTTCCCGATATCACACCAAACCCGGACGCATGGCAAGACCTGCCCTGGCTGGTGTCCGGGCCCGGCCGTCACTCCATGGGAAGCGCCGCCCAGGTTTCGAAGGCCGTGGTCGAGCCGTTCTCCAGGTCGGCGGACACCGGCAGGTCGGTCGCCTGGACTAGCGCTCGATCCTGACGTAGTCGATGTCGCCGGCGAAGTAGTCGCAGGTGATCTCGACCTGGTCGCAGTTGAGCTTGCCCGCGATGGTCACGGGCCGGGTGTTGGCGATGGTGCCGGTGGCGTTGCGGTTGCGGCCGGTGACCGCTCCGTCCACCGTCATGACCACGCTGGAGCTGGTGCGCTCGCACCGCACCGTGTGCCATGCGCCGTCGTTGACCCGGACCGTGCCGGAGGAGGCCGTGCTGCTCCCGCCCGACCCCCGGAACAGGCAGGAGATCTTGCCGCTGGGCTGCTGGAACTTCCAGTAGCCGCCTGGCGACCCGGCCTGTCCCTTCTGGATCACGTTGCCGAAGGAGTGGGTGGTGCGCATCCGGAACTCGACCGCGAAGTTCCCGGTGCCCGGGTTGAGCCGGTTGTCGTGCGGCACCTGGACGAGGCGCTGGGGATTGGCGGGCGGCTGGTTGGGCCTGACGAAGGGGAACCGGTGTCCGGTGCCGCCGCCCGACAGCGCGATGCCAGTGAGTACGTCGGTCCCGATGACGCCGTCGATCTGGTTGCCGGAGCTGTCCTGCAGGCTGCGGGATCCGGCCGGCTCGTTCATCTGCCAGACGCCAACCGCCTGCTCGAAGGCGGCGTTGGCGGGCGACGCCAGCGCAAGGACCCCGGCCAGCGCAACCGAAACGGCGAGCAACCTTCGATGCAGGATTCGACGCAAGATTCGTTCCCCCCCTGGTGTTGGCACAGTGCAGCGGCCGATGCCGAGCGACGCCGCGCACGTCGCGACTCTCACACGAACCTGATGCGGGGAAACGATGCACTCGCACGATCCCCATACGAAACATCGCGTAGCGGACTACGCCGTCTACACAACTCCACGGGCCTGCCGTCGTCCAGCACCCGAACGTGTCGCCCCATGGGACGCCGCTCGCGGGCTTGAGGCTAGATCTCCAGGCGGGTGTCTTCCAGGTCGAGCTCGCGTTCGATGCGGTGCATCACGTCGTTGCTGATCGTTCCTTGGTTGCGGAGGCGGACGATGGCGTGGCGCTGGGCTTCGAGCAGCTCGCGAACCAGCCGCTGGTAGGCCAGCGAGCGGTCCTCGAAGCCCTCGTCCTCGTAGATGCCGGCGCGGGCCTTGAGGCGCCGGCGGCGGAACTGGTACAGGCCGTCCAGCCGCTCGACCGTGTCCTCGCGGGTCCACTCGGCACCGGCGAGCTCCTGCAGCCGGGCCAGCGCCGCGTCGGTCGCCGCCAGGCGGGCCCGCACCTCCTCTCGCTCCTCGGCGTCGTCGCCCCGCACCCGCAGCCGGCGGATCAGCGCCGGGAGGGTCAGTCCCTGGACGACCAGGGTGGCCAGGATCACCGCGAAGGTCAGGAACACGAGCAGGTCCCGCTGGGGGAAGTCCAGGGGCAGGGCCAGCGCGGCGGCCAGCGAGACCGCCCCGCGCATCCCGCTCCAGCCGAGCACCAGGCGCTCCCTGGCGCCCATCCGCCGCACGACCTGCGCCGGCCGCCGATCCAGCAGCCGGATCAGGTAGGGGACGGTGAACTCCCAGGCGACCCGCACGGCGATCACCACGCCGCTGACCAGCACCGCCTGCCCGACCAGGCTGGCGACCGAATGCCCGCTCACCCCGCTCAGGATCGGGTGCAGCTGGAGGCCGACCAGGATGAACAGCACTGCGTTGAGCAGGTAGACGAGGACCTCCCAGAACGAGAAGCCCAGCAGCCGGGTCGGCGCCGACGCCAGCTCGGGTGCGCGCCAGCCGACGTAGAGACCGGCGGTCACCGCGGCCAGGACGCCGGACAGCTCGAGCCGTTCGGCGGGCAGGTAGGCGGCGAAGCCGGTCGCCAGCGAGACGACGATCTCGGTCACCGGGTCGTCGAGCCGTCGGCGCAGCTCGGCGACCAGCCACCCCACCGCCAGCCCGACGGCCACGCCGCCGGCCGTGCCGACCACGAAGCGCAGGCCGGCCTGCCAGGCGACGAAGCCACCGCCGACCGCGGCGGCCACCGCGATGCGGTAGGCGACCAGCGCGGTCGCGTCGTTGACCAGGCTCTCGCCCTCCAGCAGGTTGACCATGCGGCGAGGCACGCCCAGCCGCCGCCCGATGGCGGTGGCGGCCAGCGGATCGGTCGGCGAGACGATCGCCCCGAGCGCGAACGCCGCCGCCAGGGGCAGCCCGTCGACCATCGCGTGCGCGACCACGGCCACGACGCCGATGGTGGCCAGCACCAGCCCGACCGCCAGCGTCGAGATCGCCCGCAGGTCGGACTGCAGGTCGCGCGGAGAGGAGAAGAACCCGGCCCAGTACAGCAGGGGCGGCAGGAACACCACCAGGACCAGCTCCGGCGGCAGCTCGACCGCCGGCATGCCGGGGACGAACCCGATGACCAGCCCGCCGAGGACGAGCAGGATGGGGTAGGGCACGCCGACCGAGCGGGCCAGGACACTCAGCCCGGCCACGGCAACGATCAACGCCAGCAGCAGCGGTTCGATCTGGTGCAAGGACGCTCCCGATGCCCGGGGTGTTCGCCCCTACCTTAGCCGCTCACCCAGGAACCGCCCTACCGTCTCGGGACCGCCTCGGACGGCGTCCCGGTCGCCGGGCGGGCGGTAGGTCATCGGTTTGGTGTCCACGCCTCCGATGATGGGCGGCCAGCGTTCCGTGACCGTACGGACGCCACCCCGGCCGGGGTCGGCGTGGCGGCGGCGATCCGGTCGGCGATGTGGTCGGCGTCCCGGCCGACCCCGCCGACCAGGGCCGAGGTGAAGCTGGACAGGAAGAACAGTCCGATGAAGTACAGGCCGGGCTGGGACCCCACGACGCCGCGCTGGTGCAGCGGCGCGCCGTCGTGGTCGAAGGCCGGCAGGTCGATCCAGCCGAAGTCCGGTCGGTACCCGGTGCACCAGATCACCGTCGACACGTCCAGGACTTCTCCGTCCTCCAGCACCGGGGCGCCGTCCCGCACCCCGACCGTCCTCGGCACCCGCTTGATCCCGGCCGCCGCGAGGTCCTTGGGCCTGACCCGTTCCAGCGGCGCGGCGGTCGTCAGGGCCCTCGGTCGGACCTTCCGGCCGACCGGGGTGTTCACGGTCAGCACGTGCGAGGCGAGGAACCAGACTGGCGGAGTGAGCAGCCGGTCCCACGTGCTCCCGGTGCGAACGGGGATGCGGCCGGCGTCCGGGCCCGACAGCCAGGTCGGGTGGGTGGCTGCCACCTCGAAGGCGATCTCGGCGCCGGAGTTGCCGGCGCCGACCACCAGGACGCCGCCATGCCCCAGCTGGGACGGATCCCGGTACCGGCTGGGATCCAGCTGCACGATGCCCGGGTCGAGCTCGGCCGCGAAGGCGGGGACCCGGAGCCGCTGGTAGGCGCCGGACGCGACCACGACCTGGTCGGCCTCGAACTGGTCGCTGCCGGCATCCAGCAGGTACCGGTTCCCGTCCCTGGACAGCCGGTCGACGCGGACGCCGGTCTGGACCGGCAGCTCGAACCGGGCCGCGTAGGCCTCCAGGTAGTCGGCCACCTGATCCTTGGTCGGGTAGGACCAGGGGGGTGCGGGGAACGGCATCCCCGGCAGGCCCGAGTAGCGGGCGGGGGTGAACAGCCGGAGCGAGTCCCAGCGCCTGCGCCAGGTGTCGCCAATCCGCTGGTTCGCATCAAGGATCACGAACGGCCGGCCCCGCCTGGCCAGGTGGTAGCCCACCGCCAGGCCAGCCTGCCCGCCACCGATGATCACCGTCTCGGAGTGCATCGCCGTCTCCTTCGCTCGTCTGGCTCGAGGTTAGGGGGGCGGGGCGGCGGGCGGCTTCGGGAGAAACCCCACTCCGGTGGACCAGATCGTGGGTAGTTCTCCCCAGGCGTGGCTATCAGAGGAGCCGGTGCTGGTAGGCGTAGGCCGTGGCCGCGGCCCGTGAGGAGACGCCAAGCTTGGTGAAGATGTTGCTGACGTGCCGGTGGATCGTCTTCTCGGCCAGGAACAGGTCGGTGGCGATCGCGTGGTTGGTCTTGCCGGTCGCCAGCAGGCGCAGCACCTGCAGCTCGCGCGCGGTCAGCCCGCCAGCCCCCTGGCCGGCTTCGCGCTGGGCGAGCCGCTCCAGCCGGTCCAGGTCGGGTGCGGCACCCAGCTGCGCGAAGACCGACCGGGCGGCGTCCAACTCCATCACCGCCGCCTCCTCGTCGCCCAGCGCCCGGCAGCCGAGCCCCACCAGCACCCGCACCCGCGCGGCCTCGTACGGCGCCTCCAGCTCCCGCCATGCCCGCCAGGCGCCGCGCAAGGCCAGGACGGCGGCCCCGGCATCACCGTCGGCGAGCATGACAGCGCCCAGGGCGCGGTCGGCTTCGGCGCGCATGGCCGGGGTGTCGTAGGCGCCGGCGATCCTGTCCAGCTCGGCGGCCGCCTCCCGCGCCGCCTGGAGGTCGCCGGTCCCGAGCAGGATCTCGACGGCGGCGGGCAGCAGCTTGGCCCGCCTGAGCCGGTCGGTGGTCTCGCCGAGGACCCGGCGGATCGCCGCCGTGGCCGCCTCGGGCCTGCCCTGGGCCAGCCGCAGCAGGGCCAGCCCCGGCTGCGGCTCCCGCCCCCAGCGGCTGGCCTGCTGGTAGGCGTCCGCGGCGGCCGCGAACTCCCCGAGGACCCGGTAGGCCTCCGCCTGCTGGTACAGGGCCGCTCCGGTGGCGGACTGGTCGGCGGCCTCGGCCAACCGCTCGCCCGCCCGCTTGGCCTCCTCGACCGCCTCCGGCCAGGCCCCCCGCAGGTGCAGGATCTCGGCCCGGTGGATCAGGCACTGGCCGGTGAAGGTCACCATGCCCGGCTGCTTGCCGCACCATGCGGTCAGCGCCTCGGTCCACTCCTGCGCGCGGCGCAGCTCGGCGACCTCGCGGCAGACCTCGATCACGCCGCAGTAGATATGGCCGCTGACCTGGGGAGAGAGCTCGCCGGCGACGACCGCCACCATGGCCTCGTCGAGCAGTGCCAGACCCTGGCCGACGGCGCCGTCCGCCACCATGGCGGCGCCCTGGAGGAACAGCGCGAGCGCGACCAGATCGGCGTCGCCGGCCCGCCGGCCGATCCCGGCCGCCTGCGCCGCGGTCGCCTGCGCCTCGGCGTGGTTCCCGGCCTGGAGCTGCTCCAGGGTCGCTGGAAGCAGCAGGTAGCCCTGCTCTGCGCAGTCCGGCGGCTGGTGCTCCAGGAGCCGCCTGGCCCTGGCCAGCCAGCCGCTGCCCTGGGCCAGCTCCCCCCGGTCGACCAGGACGAAGCCCACCCAGAACGCGCAGCGCGCGGCCCGCCGCTGGTCGCCCCCCTCGGCATGGAGCTGCTGGGCGCGCTGCAGGGCCCGCAGGCAGTCCTCCACCCGGCCCATGAGATGGGCGGCGGTCGCCAGCAGCTCCAGGTCGTCCGCGCCCAGGGAGGACGACTGGCCGGCCAGCGAGAGCGCGGCGTAGGCCTCCGCCCAGGCGAGCCGGCCTGCGGCCTCCCGGCCCAGGGCAAGCTCCGCGTCCTCACCCAACGTGGTCAGTGGTCCCCCAAGCTGTGGTGGTGTGTCACCACATCATGACAGCCGTCTCGCCGGAGCCCTGGCTGAAGTAGAGCCGGACCCGCAGCACGTACTCCCTGCCCTGGAACAGCTTGACCTGGATGGTGGCGTTGCGGTCCTCGCCGCTGTCGTCGTCGCCGGTCTGGTATCGCAGCTGCCCGTCGATGTGCTCGAACAGCACCATGACGGTGTCCGACACGCCGAAGGTCTGGAGCGTGTACTGCCGGGTGGCGGTGGGCCGGATCATGAGGTCGCGCTGCTGGCCGGGCAGGATCGCCAGCTCACGGGACTGGAACGGCGCCAGCTCGGGCGGCGCCTGGTCCTCGGTGGCCGGGTAGAACGCCCTGGCCCAGGTCAGGTCGCGCGGCGACAGCCCGCCCGCCGGCTGCAGCGGCTGGGTCGTGAACCGCTCGGGCTGGAGGATGAACCCGGCGGGGAACGGGTAGTGCATGATCGAGTCGGAGTCCCAGTTCGAGCCCTGCACGGTGTCCGGCTCGATCTTGCGCAGGATGTTCCAGTGGGTCTTCTCGCGCGGCCAGTTGTTGGGTGGCCCGGCGAGGTTGGCGTACACCCGCTCCTCGTCCCAGACGATGCCGGCGTTGGGGTTCTGGTGCTCGTGGGGAAGCCCGAGGGTGTGGCCGATCTCGTGCAACGCCGTGTCCGCCTCCCGTGGCGACCGGAGCAGGTCCCAGCCGAAGTTCATGGTCCGCTCGTTGACCCCCCGGTCGAGGATCTGGCGGCCGAGGTAGGACCAGGAGCCGTCGCCCTGCATGAAGCCGACCCGGATCTCGGCTTCGTCCCTGGAGGTCACCTCGACGAGCTCGAGGCCGATGTCCTGCGCCTTCCAGTGGTCGAAGGCGCCGCGGACGACGTCCTGGTGGGCCTTGTCGGTCGTCCATGGCCGCCATTGCCTGGTGCCGTCGGACAGGAAGACGTGCTCGCCGTCGGTCTCGCGGTCGAAGAAGTAGTAGTGCAGGACCGTGTGGTTGACCCACTTGAGCTCGTTGACGACGATCGCCGCGGCCCGCGCCGGATCGGTCCCGGCCGGGAACTCGCGCGGCGGTACCTGCGGCAGCGAGCAGTAGGAGAAGGGCGTTTCGGCCATGAGCCACTCCTTTGCGGTTAGGCGGGCTGGTGGTACCCGCGGGTCGCCGTCCCCTCGTACTGGCTAGGATCGACGGTGTTGTCGGGGAGGAACAGGTTGAGCTCCACCGATCGACCGGCGACCGGCGCCGAAGTCCTCGTCCATGGCTGCGAGCCAACACCATCCGAGCGAGAAGGGGCAGTGTCATGGGGCACGGGTCGGAGGTGCCGCCCGACACAGCCGGTGAGCGGCCACGGCCGCGCTGGCTGGTCGACGGCATGAACCTGATCGGCTCCCGGCCCGACCGGTGGTGGAACAACCCCGACCGTGCCATGCGCCGCCTCATCGAGGAGCTGGACCGATTCGCCTCCACCACCGGCGACGACGTCACCGTCGTGTTCGACCGCCAGCCGCCGGACGTCGCCCCCGGCATGCACGGCGCGGTCGGGGTGGCGTTCGCCTCCCGGCGGGGCCGCAACGCCGCCGACGACGAGATCGTCCGCATGGTCGCCGACGACCGGGCCCCGGCCCGCTTCAGGGTGGTGACCTCGGACCGGCAGCTGGTCGACCGGGTGCGCCACCTGGGCGCCGGGGTCGAGCCGTCGTCCCGGTTCCGCCGCCGGATCGACCAGGTCCTGGCAAGCGACCCGTATCGGTAGGGACCGGTCGGACGCCTGTAACCAAGCGTGTGCTGCACCGCCGTGGTGTCGCGCTGCACTGGGGGAATGGGACCAGCTCATGGGCGACGTCGTGCTGATCGCGGACGACGACCGGGACATCGTCCGGTTCGTCGCACTCAACCTGCGCCTCGAGGGCTTCGAGGTGATCGTCGCCAACGACGGCCAGGACGCGCTCGACAAAGCCCTCGACGTGCATCCCAGCCTCATCCTGCTCGACACGATGATGCCGCGCATGGATGGCTACGAGGTCTGCTCGAGGCTGCGCAACCAGCAGCTCGGCAGCCCCATCCCGGTGATCATGCTGACCGCCAAGTCGCTTGCGGCCGACCGGGCGATGGCCTTCACCGCCGGCGCCGACGACTGGGTCAGCAA
>DATHIG010000176.1:0-5598 GCA_035490035.1 Actinomycetes bacterium | reverse complement strand
CGGGTCGACCGGCGCAGCAAGCGCATGGAGGCCTACCCGCCGATCGACCGCACGGCCTCTCCCGCCACCAGGGGGCCCGGCGCCGCCGGCGAGTCCACCGGCGACCAGGAAGCAGGGCCATGAGCGGGCCGGGGCCGGTCGGGGGGGCCGCCGGCGGGACGACCGCCGGGCGGGGCCGGCCGGCGGGCCCGCGGCAGCGGACCGGCACCGGCATCGACCTCGGCTCCGGGCGCCGGACCGTGCACCTGGTCGGGGTCGGCGGGGCCGGCATGAGCGGCCTTGCCCGGCTGCTGCTGGCCGCCGGCCACCGTGTCACCGGCTCCGACCGCACCGGGTCGGCCACCCTCGAGGCGCTGCGGGCGCTCGGCGCCGACGTCTGGGCCGGCCACCACGGGGCCCGGCTGGGCCGGCCCGACCTGGTGGTCGCCTCGACCGCCATCCGGGCCACCAACCCCGAGCTGGTCGCGGCCCGTCTCCTCGACGTCCCCGTGCTCGGCCGGGCCCAGCTGCTGGCCATGCTGATGGCGGGCAAGGTCGGCATCGCGGTCGCCGGCACCCACGGCAAGACCACCACCACCGGGATGGTGGTCGCCATCCTGGAGGCGGCCGGGCTCGACCCTTCGTTCGCGGTCGGGGGCGACTTCAAGGCCACCGGGATCAACGCCGCCGCCGGCCGCGGCCCCCATTTCGTCGCCGAGGCCGACGAGTCGGACGGGTCGTTCCTGGAGCTGGCACCCACCGTGGCCGTGGTCACCAACGTCGAGGCCGACCACCTGGACCACTGGGGCGACCTGGAGGCCGTCCGGGCCGCCTTCCGGGCGTTCGTCGGCCGGCTCCCGGCCGCTGGCGCGGCCGTCCTCTGCGCCGACGATCCCGGGGCGCTCGACCTGGCCGGCGCCGCCGCCTGCCCGGTGGTGACCTACGGGCTGGCCGCCGGCGCCGAGGTCGGGGGCGAGGTGCTGGCGCTGGACGGCCGCGGCGCCCGCTTCGCCGTCGTCGCCGGCGGCCAGCGGCTCGGCGAGGTCGCCCTCGCCGTCCCCGGCCGCCACAACGTGGTCAACGCGCTCGGGGCGATCGCCGCGGCCCTGCCCGCCGGGGCGTCGTTCCAGGCCGCGGTCGCCGGTCTCGCCCGGTTCACGGGCGCGGCCAGGCGCTTCCACCTCCGGGCCGAGGTCGGCGGGGTCACCGTGGTCGACGACTACGCGCACCATCCCACCGAGGTCGCGGCCAGCCTGGCCGCGGCAAGGCTCGGCGCCTGGAAGCGGGTGGTGGCCGTGTTCCAGCCCCATCTGTACTCCCGCACCCGGCTGTTCGCCGACCAGTTCGGGCGGGCCCTGGCCGCCGGCGCCGACCTGGTGGTGGTCGCCGACGTCTACGCGGCCAGGGAGGACCCCGAGCCGGGCGTCGACGGCGCCCTGGTCGCCGGGGCCGCCATCCGGGCCCGACCCGACCTCGACTGCGTCTACGAACCCGACCGGGCCGAGCTGGCCGCCAGGGTGGCCACCCTGGTCCAGCCGGGCGACCTGGTCCTCACCCTTGGCGCCGGCGACATCACCACCCTGGCCGACGAGCTCGCCCCGCTGCTCTCGGCGGGCCACCGGACACCGCCTCCGGAGGCGGCCTCGTGAGCGGGACCTGGCCGCCGATGCCGGCCCCGGTCGGGCCGGTCGACGCCGCCGCCCTCGAGGTGGCCGCGGCCGAGCTGGCCGCCCGCTGCCCCGGCCGGGTCAGCCGCGACCTGCCGCTGGCCCCGCTGACCACCTTCCGGCTCGGCGGACCGGCGGCCGTGTTCCTGCGGGCCGAGACCGTCGACGACCTCGCCGCCCTGGCCGGCGTGCTCGAGGCCGGCCGGCTGCCCCTGCTGATCATCGGGCGCGGGTCCAACATGCTGGTCGCCGACGCCGGCTGGCCAGGGGTCGTGCTCCACCTCGGCCAGCACTTCCGCCGGGTCGAGGTCGACGGCGCCGAGTTGGAGGCCGGGGCGGCGACCCCCCTGCCCAGCCTGGCCGCCCGCTCGGCCAGGGCCTCCCTTGGCGGGATCGCGTTCGCGGTGGCGATCCCGGGCACCGTCGGCGGCGGCGTGCGCATGAACGCCGGCGCCCACGGCGGCGAGCTGGCCGACCGCCTTGTCTGGGCCGACGTGTTCCACCTGACCGGCGACCCCGCCGGCCGCCCCGTTCGCATGAAACCGGACGAGCTCGGCTTCGGCTACCGGCGCTCGGCCCTGCCGGCCGGGGCGGTGGTGACCGCGGCCAGGTTCGCGCTCACCCCGGCCCCCGAGGCCACCGTCCGGGCCGAGATCGACGAGGCCCGCCGCTGGCGGCGCGACCACCAGCCGGTGAACCAGCCCAACTGCGGCAGCGTGTTCGCCAACCCGCCCGAGATGGCCGCCGGCCGGGTGGTCGAGCTGCTCGGCATGAAGGGGGAGGGCCACGGCGGCGCCAGGGTCAGCGAGGTCCACGCCAACTTCATCGTGGCCGCCGACGGGGCCAGCTCGGCCGACGTGCTGGCGCTCGTCCGGCGGGCGATGCGCCGGGCCCGCGACGAGCTCGGCATCACCCTGCGCACCGAGGTCCAGCTCGTCGGAGACTTCGACCCCGACGGGGAGGAGCCCCGATGACCCAGCGGACCAGCCCGAGCGGGCGCGCCGCCGGGGGAGCGGGGCCGGCGCCCAAGCGGCGCCCACGGGCCGACCAGCGGATCGCCGAGCGGCGCAAGGCCATCCTGGCGGCCAGGGTGCAGCGCCGGCGCCGCCTGCTCGGCTGGGCCCTTGCCGGCATCGCCCTCGTCGCCGGGGTCGCCTACCTGGTCAGGACGCCCCTGTTCGGCCTCAGCGCGGTACGCATCGAGGGCACCCAGGCCCTGGAGCGCTCCCAGGTCCTGGCGGCCAGCAAGGTCCGCCTCGGCGAGCCCTACCTGGGGCTCGACCCGGCCGCCATCGGTGGCCGGGTGGCGGCCATCCCGCGCGTCGCCGCCGTCCGCGTGACCCGCGACTACCCGTCAAGCCTGCGCATCACCGTCACCGAGCGCCGGCCGGTGGCCAGCGTCTCCCAGGACGGCGTCTACTGGCTGGTCGCGGCCGACGGCACCGTGCTCGACGCCACCGGCGTCCGCCCCCCAGGGCTGCCGTACGTTGCCCGGGTCCCGCTGCCCGCCGAGGTGGCGGCGGGCACCCGCCTGCCGCCCGGAAACGAGCTGGCCAACGCCCTGACCGCGCTTGGCGGCATGGCGCCGTCCCTGAAGCGCCAGGTCGTCGGCGTCAAGGCCCGGACCCTTGACGGCCTGGAGTTCACCCTCCGGGACGGGGCCAGGATCCTCTACGGCCTGGCGGTCGACCAGGCGGCCAAGGACACCGCCGTGCTGCTGGTGCGGCGGGAGCTCAAACGCGAGGGAAGGGAGGCGCAGCGAATCGACGTCCGCAACCCGTCGGCCCCGACGGTCCAGGCGGCGCAAACGAATAACAATCTATGAAATTACACCAGGGTAGTTGACCAGGTCAGGGGCTCCTTGTACCATCCCCGGCAGCTTGAGGTTGACATAATTGAACCTCAACTTGAGGCTCAACTTCCCCCGCTTCCCTGGCCCTCGTGCTGGGCAACGACTGTCCGTGAAACGGGCGAAGGAGGTTGGTTGGATGATGGCGGCGCCGCAGAACTACCTGGCCGTGATCAAGGTGGTCGGGATCGGCGGCGGCGGTGTCAACGCCGTCAACCGAATGATCGAGGCGAACCTGAAGGGCGTGGAGTTCATCGCCGTGAACACCGACGCCCAGGCCCTGCTGGCCTCCGACGCCGACGTCAAGCTGGACGTCGGGCGCGAGCTGACCCGCGGCCTCGGTGCCGGCTCCAACCCCGACGTCGGCCGCCAGGCCGCCGAGGACCACGCCGAGGAGCTGGAGGAGGTCCTCAAGGGCGCCGACATGGTGTTCGTCACCGCCGGCGAGGGTGGCGGCACCGGCACCGGCGGCGCTCCGGTGGTCGCCCGCATCTCCAAGGCCCAGGGTGCGCTCACCATTGGGGTGGTGACCAGGCCGTTCGCCTTCGAGGGCAAGCGCCGCTCGGCCCAGGCCGACAAGGGCATCGACAGCCTCAAGCAAGAGGTCGACACCCTGATCATCATCCCCAACGACCGCCTGCTCCAGGTGGCCGAGCGCACCACCTCGATGCTGGACGCCTTCAAGCTGGCCGACCAGGTGCTGCTCCAGGGCGTGCAGGGGATCACCGACCTGATCACCATCCCCGGGCTCATCAACCTCGACTTCGCCGACGTCCGCGCGACCATGCGCGAGGCCGGCACCGCGCTCATGGGGATCGGCCAGGCCCGCGGCGAGGACCGGGCCGTTGCCGCGGCCAAGGAGGCCATCTCCTCGCCGCTGCTCGAGGCCTCGGTGGACGGGGCCAGGGGCGTCCTGCTCAACATCTCGGGCGGCTCCGACCTCGGCCTGTTCGAGGTCAACGAGGCCGCCGAGGTGATCGCCTCGGCCGCGCACCAGGACGCCAACATCATCTTCGGCGCGGTGATCGACGACGCCCTCGGGGACGAGGTCCGGGTCACGGTGATCGCGGCCGGGTTCGACCGGACCGCCGAGCAGGCGCCAGCCCAGCCCACCCGTCCCCAGGCCGCCAGCTCGACCGACGACGAGTCGGTCTGGCCGACCCCGGGCCAGCGGCGCCCGGCCGAGAGCCGCGTCTCCCGCCCAAGCCCGACCCCGGGCCCGGGGGAGGGCCGCGAACCCGAGCACCGCGACCCGGACCGGCGGGAGCCAGAGCGCCGCCGGCGCTTCGACGGCGATGACGACGAGCTGGACATCCCCTCCTTCCTCAAGCGCTGACCAGCCGCCGCCGGAAGGATCGGGCCGGAGCGCCCGGCTGGCCATGGCGCCAGGCGATGCCCTGATGAGCCTGGTCTGGCGGCCGGCGCCGCCGACCGCGGCGCGGACCGCGCCGGTGTGGCCGCCACTGCTGGTGGCGGAGGACCTGCTGGAGCACGGGGTGGTGGCCGCGTTCACCGGCCGGGTCGGGGGCGCCTCGGGCCCGCCCCACGCGACCCTCAACCTCGGGCTGCGAGTCGGTGACGACCTTCGGCGGGCGCTCTCCAACCGACGGCGGGTGGCCACCGTCCTCGGCCTGGCCGGGCTCCCGTGGGCGGTCGCCAGGCAGATCCACTCGGCGGTCGTGCTCCGCGTGGAGCAGGCCCGGCTCGGTCAGGGACCCCCGGAGGCCAGGCCGCCGGTGGGGGAGGGGGACGGGCTGGTCACCACCGACCAGGGCGTGGTGCTGGCGGTGCTGACCGCCGACTGCGCCCCGGTGCTGCTGGCCGACCCGGCCGCCGGGGTGGTGGGCGCGGTCCATGCCGGCTGGCGGGGGCTGGCCGACGGCGTCGCCGAGGCCGCGGTGGCGGCCATGGCCGAGCTCGGCGCCGACCCGGCGGCCACCGTCGGCCTGGTCGGCCCGGCCGTCGGCGGCTGCTGCTACGAGGTCGGGCCCGACGTCCGGGCCGCGGTCGGCGACCGCTACCCGGCCGCCCTGGCCACCACCAGGACCGGCCGCCCCGCCCTCGACCCCGCCGCCGGGGCCGCCCAGGCGCTCGAGGGAGCCG
>DATHIG010000175.1:0-2021 GCA_035490035.1 Actinomycetes bacterium | reverse complement strand
CGGATAGGGTCGAAGTGGCACTGTGCAGCGCATGGCGTCGCGACGCATTGCTGCTACCTCTCAGGCCGCTGGCGGCACGGCATGAGTACCCAAGCAGCTTGAGCAGAGGCACGTCGTGGTCCCGCGGACCGGCGCTCATAGCTGGGGCCTTGGCGGTCTCGGCAACGAGGCCAGACGTTCATCTGCAGCGACGGGTGACTGTGCTGACGAATCGCTGGCGAACGCAGTCCAGCCAGATGACGACGACGCCACCGGGCGGCCGGCAGCCCGATAACACCGCCCACCAGCCTGGACGTTGTACACTTCGAGACGCTGTTGCCACGCTGAGCGCTCGGACAGCCACAGAAGGGGGCCGCTGATGCCGCTGTTCATGGATGTGCACGAGAGCCTTCCGGAAGGCGCGACCGCCAAGGACGTCGCCCAAGCGCATTCGGCCGACGTCAAGACCCAAGACCAGTACGGGGTCAACTACCTCAAGTACTGGGTGGACGAGCAGGGCGGCAAGGTCTTCTGCCTGGTCGAGGCGCCAGACGCCGAGACCGCGATCCGGGTCCACCGGGAAGCCCATGGGCTGGTCGCCGATCGCATCCACCAGGTCGAGGAAGGCGCATAACGTCACCGCCCGCTCGCCGGCCGGCAGAGCGCCGGACATCGGTGTGACGCTTGGATGTCCTGGCGCACGGATCATGTCCGGACGGCGATCGATCCTGCAGAGGAGCGAGCGGCCAGCGAGGGTCAGTAGGTCCAGCAGAAGGGGGTCGTGGTGTTCGTTCAGGTGATTCAGGGCCAGGTGGCCGACGCAAGCAAGGTGAAAGCCGCGCTCGACCGGTGGATCCGGGAGCTGTCGCCCGGGTCCATTGGCTGGCTGGGCACGACGGCCGGGATAACCGAGGATGGCCGGTTCATCGAGCTGGCCCGTTTTGAGTCCGAGGAGGCGGCCCGGCGCAACAGCGACCGGCCCGAGCAGGACCGGTGGTGGGCCGAGACCTCGAAGCTGTTCACCGGGGAGGCCACCTTCAAGGACAGTAGCGACGTCACCCTCGACGTCACTGGTGAGCCCGATGACGCGGGCTTTGTCCAGGTGATGCAGGGTCGTGGCAGCGACCCGGAGCGGGCGCGGGAGCTGATGGGCCAGGACTCAGGGGAGTGGGCGGCCTTTCGTCCCGAGATCATCGGGAGCGTGGCGGTGGGCCATGAGGGTGGGGCCTACACCATGGCGGTGTACTTCACGTCCGAGGCGGCGGCCCGCGAAGGCGAACGCAAGGAGCTGCCGCCGGAGCTGCAGGCCCAAATGGACGAGCTGGCGGCGCTGAGCGTCGGGGAGCCGGAGTTCTTCGACCTGAAGGAACCCTGGCTGTACTCCCGACGCTGAGACTCCCCCGGACCGGGAGCCGGCCTGTCCATGACACCTCAGTAAGGTAGGCCAGTTATGAGGTGTCATCCGGTACACACCCGGCGAACGCCACCGAACGTGACCGTGACTAGTGTTTCCGCTGGTTGTTGCTGGTAGTGGGCCTGGGAGGACTTGAACCTCCGGCCTCATCCTTATCAGGGTTCTGCACCAGGCCTCGTATCCGCAGGATCCCACCTGCGACCTGGGTAACTGATGTACCGCTGTAGACCGTTGGGAACCGCTCGGCTCCGATCGATTGTGGACCAAACGTGGACCACGCCGCGCGCCGGCGGACGTTCATGCTGTATGCCATCGCCGCCTTGAGAGGCTAGGCCTACCGCTCGGTAGCTCCGTGAGGATCCGGTCGGAGACCATCCTCGACGCCGGCCCGGCGTGTGAGTCCTGCGTCGCGTTGCCCGAACACAGCGGTTCGCCTACGCTTCGCCAGCCATCGTCCATCAGCGAGCAGGGGGGAGCAACAGGTGGAGGCCTTCGCGGTACCGATCAAGTCGGGGAAAGAAGAGACCTGGAAGTCCTGGGCGGCCGAGACGAACGGCGCCCGCAAGGCCGAGTTCGACGAGATGAACGAGCGCATGGGACTCACGACGCACGCGGCATGGCTCCAACA
>DATHIG010000174.1:0-2263 GCA_035490035.1 Actinomycetes bacterium | reverse complement strand
CCCCAGGGGATCAGGACCTCAGCCACGTACCCGTCGGGGACGGTGAGCGCGTCGGCGCTGCTGGTCGGCACCGGGGTGAACCCCAGCAGCGGGCGGGACCGCCCACTGCTGGTGCTCGGTGCCCCCACGGCCTGCTCGGTCTGGCCGAGCGCGCCCGCCGCGCCCAAGAAGCTCGCGGCGGCGACCATGGTGCCGCCGCGCAAGATGTCTCGCCGCGACAGCCGGGCGGCCAGGACCTCCCTGAACGGGCGGTTGCCGGAGGGGTTGGAGCTGCGGTCGTCCGGGTCGGAGCCGGGGTCGGTTCCGGGGTGGACAGCACGATCGACAGACATCGGCGCACCTCGCTGTGGCGGATGGCCCGCGGGCCGGTGGCAGGGACACTCCTGACGATGCGGGGCCAATGTTACCGATCGGGGGTTGACGCGGATACCACCCGAGGTGAACGGCGGCCAAGCAGGCCATGACACGGATAGGTGACCGTGGCCGCCTGCAGGATCGCCAGGCCATCCGACGTTCCAGGACGCCGCGGTCGTCCTGGACGCCAGCGGGCGCGCTCAGGGCACCCCGCAGCAAGGGCACGGCCGCTCACCGCACCGGCAGCCGCAGTCCGGGCACGCCGCCCATCGCCGTCACCTCCCTCCCCGAGAAACGCCTGCATGCACCACCACCCTCAGCCGTCCACCGTGCAAGCCTGCTCGGGGTCATGGCGAGCAGCCGGGCGAGCTCCCCCCGTACCCGGCGAGGCGGGCAAGCTCGGCGTCGACCTCGGCCAGCCGCTCGCGCAGCAGCGCCTCGGTGTGGCCGCCGGGGCACTGGCCCGGTCGAGGACCTGGAGCAGCTCGGCGATCTCCCGCAGCCGCAAGCCCACCCGCTGGGCGTCCTTGACCAACCGCAGCCGCTCCACCGCACCCTGGTCGTAGCGCCGGTGGCCGGCCCCGCGCTCCGCGGTGCCCCAGGTAGCAGGCCCAGCCGCTCGGAGTAGCGCACCGCGTCCGGGCTGACACCGACCCGGGCGGCCAGCCCGGACGGCGTCCCATCAGCCGGTCAGCCGCGCACCTCGAAGCTGGTGCGCATCCCGTTGGTGTAGTGGTTTTCCTGGTGCCGTCGGCCTCGGTCTCCAGGATGTTGCAGAACAGCGCGTACCGGCCCGGGGTCAGCGCGAAGGTGCCGGCGCAGGTCTGTTTGGCGGGGAAGGCCTCGACCTCGCCGATGAGCGCGCCGGCCCGGAGTTTCTGCTCGTCGACCGTGCCGTCGGCGGCCTGCGGCAGCGTCGCCGGGTTGTCGGCGCGGACGACCACCAGCTCGTGGGGCTCGGCGCCGAGGTTGTGGGTCTCGAAGGCGACCGTGCCGGCGGGCGCGTCGGCACGTGCGGGCACCACCGACCACTCCGCCAGGTTGACCGCGATCGTGCTGTCGGCGCTGCTGGCGTCGCCGACCGGCTTGCAGGCGACCGCCTGTGAGCCGGAGGCGGTGCCGCTGGCCGTGGCGGAGCCGGGGCCGCTGGCCGACCCCGATCCCGTGGCCGCCTGGCCGCCGTCTTCGACGGTGCGGACCCCGGCGCCGTCGTCCGCCCCGCAGTAGCGCCACCGTCAGGCCAAGGCCGGCCGCGATCCGGTTCATCCGGTGCCCCATCGCACCGCCAAATTTAGGGATGCCTAAATGTCGTCGGCGGGAGCCTATGCAGGCGGTGGTCGCCCTGTCCAGGCCGGTCGGCCGCGGCCGGTGGCGTGGCCTGCGTTGCGCCCGGCGGCGCCCGCCGGTCGCGCGACCGGGCGACCGCCGCCCACACGGCGCGGGCCGCCAGCCAGCCCCCGTGCGGGACCCGGGTCGACCAGGTGACCCGGGGTGTTCAGTTCCCGCCAGACGGCCGGGAGCACCCGACGCAGGTAGCCGGCGGGGCGGACGAAGGAGCGGCCGGTGCTGCGGAACCGGTAGCTGATCGGCACCTCCAGGTAGCGGTGGCCCTTGGCCAGCAGGTCCAGGGTGAGCACCTGGGCGTAGTTGTAGTCATGGAGGATTTCGGCGTCGGCGGCGGCGGCCCGCGACAGCGCTCGGTAGCCGCTCTGGCCGTCGCTGATCGGGGCGCGGGCCACGAACGCCAGCAGCCGGGTGAGGAGCAGGTTGCCCAGCCGCCGGTGGGGCAGCATCCGGCGGATCTGGCCGGTGAAGCGGGAGCCGACCACGTAGTCGGCCCGCCCCTCCAGGATGGGGGCGACCAGGCGTTCCAGCTCGCCGGGATCGTACTCGCCGTCGGCGTCGCAGA
>DATHIG010000173.1:0-3976 GCA_035490035.1 Actinomycetes bacterium | reverse complement strand
CCGTGGTCGATGCCGCCCGGAGGCTGGTGCAGACTGCCGACCGTCGGCGTGCTGGGTCGTCGCGGCAGCCACGGCCCGAGGAAGGCAGCGGCGATACTATCGAGGACGACGACATCGGCCTTGGCCTTGGCCCGCCGTCGTACGGCGGGGCCGGCCAGCATGGACAGGGGGAAGGGAAGGTCGGGGAACGACACGAAGTCGACGGTGGCGCCACGCGCCGGAGCCAGCTCCGCCATGCGGCGATGGTAGCGGTAGCCGCCGGTCAGGCGGCTCGGGTCACCGAGGGTGACCAAGGAGACGGAGAGGATGCGGGTCATCCATGTGGCTCCGAGCGTCTTCGGGCCCGAAGGGCTGTACGGCGGCGGCGAACGGTACCCCTTGGAGCTGTCCCGGGCCCTGGCCACCGAGGTGGACTGCCAGCTGGTGACCTTCGGCGCCCAGCCCGGCCGCTGGCGGGAGCGCGGCGGCCTAGAGATCCGGGTCCTTCGGCCGCTCGTCCGGCTGCACCGCCACCCCGCCCAGCCGGTGAACCCGCTGCTCCCCGCGGCGCTGGCCGGCGCCGAGATCGTCCATGCACATCATTTCCGGAGCGTACCCACTCGCATGGCGGCGGCGACAGCCCGCCTCCGGGGAGCGGCCACGGCGGTGACCGACCACGGCCTGCCCGGCCGCACGTGGGGTGGACTCGTCCACCGGCTGTTCGACCGCTTCCTGACCGTTTCGCGGTTCTCCGCCGAGCTGCTCGGTGCCCCCGAGGCGAGGACGCGGGTGATCTACGGCGGCGCCGACCCGCGGCGCTTCTCCCCTGAGCGCGATGCCGACCGCCACGGCGTCCTGTTCGTCGGCCGGCTGACTCCCCATAAGGGGATCGACCGTCTGATCCGCGCCCTGCCAGCTGGTGCGGCGCTGCGGATCGCCGGCAGCGGCGGCCACGACCCCCGTCCACCCGAGCGGGACTACCCGGACCTGCTCCGCCGGCTGGCCCGGGACCGGGAGGTGGCCTTTCTCGGACCGGTACCCGACCCCGCCCTGCCCGGTCTGTACCGCCGGGCCGCCGTCCTGGCCCTGCCGTCGGTCGACCGCACCTGCTACGACCGGCATGTCCCCGTCTCCGAGCTGCTCGGTCTCACCGCACTGGAGGCCATGTCCAGCGGGACCCCGGTGATCGCCAGCCGGATCGGGGGCCTGGCCGAGGTGGTGGTGGACGGGGAGACCGGGTTCCTGGTGGAGCCAGGCGACGTGGCCGCGCTCCAGGATCGCCTCGCGCTGGTCCTGTCCGACCGCCGCCTGGCCGCCCGACTGGGCGCCAACGCCCGTGATCTGGTCCTGGAGCGGTTCACCTGGCGGGCCTGCGCGGAGCGGTGTCTCGCCGCCTATGAATCGCTGGGGTGATCGCTAGCTCAAGCTGGGATCGGCGGTGGCCAGCGCGGCGGTGAGCGTATCGACCACCGGCACGCCGGTGGCCTCCAGGGCGTGGCGGTGGTGCGAGCCCCCGTCGTACAGGACGCAGCGGGCGCCGACCGCCTGGGCAGCCGCCAGGTCGTCCAGGGAGTCCCCGACCAGCATCACCGTCTGCGGCGCCAGCTCCAGCGCGGCCAGGTGCGCGACCAGGTGCTCGGTCTTGCCGCCGCCGTCAGGCCGACGTACCCCGTCAACGCGGACGAAGAACTGGTCGATCCCCAGCCGCTCGACCAGCGCAACCAGGTCCTGGTGGCGCCACATCGACAGCAGCGACTGGGGCAGGCCGGCCGCCTGGGCGGCCGCCAGCGCCGCCCGCGCGTCGGATGCCAGCGCCAGCCGCTCCAGCCGGGCCTGGTAGCCGTGGTGGTACGCCTCGTCGAGGGCCCGCCATTCGTCGGTTGAGACGGCCCGGCCGACCACCTGCTGGTAGAACCGCTCGACCGGACGGGGGAAGTGGCTGCGGTAGCTGTCGGCGTCGATCGGGGGAACCCCCAGCAGCGACAACGCGTCGTTGACCGCCGCCACCACCGCGACGTGGTCGTCGAACAAGGTGCCGTTCCAGTCCCACACCACGTGGCGGGTGCCGCTGCCGGTACGGCGGGGGGCGCCGTCCATGTGGCCCATGCAGGGCAGTGTAGGCCCACGGAGCGGCGGACAACTGGCAGCAGCTACAGGCTTGGGCCCGGTGTGTCGACCTTGAGCAGGTGGACCATGCCCGTGATCCCCGGCTGCCCGCCTTGCCGAAGGCCGTGCCTGCGACCAGGGGTGCCGACGGCAACGGGGCCACCACCGACGACTAGCTTGGCAGGAAGGGGCTCGTTCATGAGCCCGGGGTACATCAGCCGGTCGCCGGGCTCGGCTGCGGCGCGACCTCGACCGGGTGTCTCACCAGTCGGTCTTCGCACCCGGGATCGCGGCCACTCCGGCCTTCGCCACCTCCAGGTCCTCCTCGCCGGAACCGGAGCTCACGCCCACGGCACCAAGGACCTGGCCGCCGACGATGATGGGCAGTCCGCCCTTGAGATTGGTCAGGCGCCCTTCGGTGACCAGGGCGAGCTTCAGATCGTGCCCCGGTTCCAGACCGCCGGTCGCGGACCGACGATCGGCTGCGGTGAGCGCCTTGCGCTGCGCGGTCTGAATGGACAGGACCTTTGCGCCGTCCATGCGGACGAACGCGAGCAGGCTCCCGCTGTCGTCGACGACGGCAACGCACTGCGGGGTGCCCATGGCCGCCGCGCGGTCCACCGCGGCCTGAAGGACGTGCAGCGCCCCCTCGTGCGTGAGCATCAGATGCGTGACGGTGTCAGCGATCGAATACCTCCCGGAGCGACGGACGCTCGAGCCACTCATTCGGCAATCCCTCATACCTTAGCACGTTAGGATCACCCCGTTCGGCGTGGAAGCGCCTGCGTCCGGCGCCCAGTCGACGAATGAAGCCGCAGGCGATGTCAGCCGGAGATCCCCGTCAGGGTCTGGGAGACCGAGCGGGGGTCTCGGAGGGTCCAACGGCCGGCGTCGACGCTGGCGAGGAAGTCGGCCACCAGCCGGTTGAACAGCCCCGGCTCCTCGAGATTCGCGGTGTGCCCGGTCCTCGGCAGGACGACCAGTCCCGCGGAGGCGATGGTCCGCTTCAGCATGAGGTTCGTCTCCAGACAGCCGGCATCCTCGTCACCGACCATCAGGAGGGTGGGGACCTCCAAGGCACGCAGCTCGTCGGTGAGGTCGTAGAGCGAGGGCCGCTCCCGCTGGACCCCGCGCATGGTGAGCGCCGACCCCACCGAAGAGTGCTCGGACAGCATGCGTACGAACTCCTCCCATCCCCGCCGGTCCTTGTTCTGGAACTGGACCCGGGCCGGGCCGGCCCCGTACGTCGGGGCGATCACCGCCGCTCCCTGGGTCTGGAACGCCTCCGCGATCGCTTGGCTCTCCGCCCGGAACGACGCGCGCCCGTCGGGATGCGCTCCATACCCACATCCCGCCACGACCAGCGACGATGTCCGACCCGGGTGGCGCAGACCGAGGTGCAGGGTGCAGAACGCTCCCATCGAAAGGCCAACGATGTGCGCCCGCTCGACCCCAAGGTGGTCCAGGACCGCCAGCGCGTCGGCGACGGCAAGGTCCTGAGAGTAGGCTTCGGGGTCGGTGGGCACGTCGGAGGGCGGATAGCCTCGAGCCGCGTAGGTCACACACCGATGTCGTCGAGACAGGAACCGGACCTGGGGTTCCCAGCTCCGATGATCCCCGGCGAACTCATGGATGAACAGGATCGGGGTTCCTTCCCCGGCCTCTTCGTAGTGCAGACCTACTCCACCTTCCGATGTTGCGAACCCCATCGACTCACCTTTCGGTCGGCCGTCGCGAGATTGCCTCCCGCAGCCCAGGGCCCAGCGCGCTGGCGCCGACCGTGACGTCGCGCACGTCCTGCGGCCGAGCGCCCTCCTGCTCCACCCGCCGTCCTCACCCGCTTGACTGACCGATCCTGGCTCGGGTAGTTTTTTGAGGTCTTAAGATAGTA
>DATHIG010000172.1:0-12594 GCA_035490035.1 Actinomycetes bacterium | reverse complement strand
CGAGCGGCTGGAGCAGCTGGCCGCCCGGGCCGACCAGCTGAGCGGGACCGCCGGGCTTGGACAGCTCACCAAGCTGGCCACAGACCTGCACGGGATGGCCCGCGACATCAAGTCCGCCTAGCCCCACGCGGGCGCAGCCGGACGGTGTGGGATCCGGAGGGGCTCCCGAACACGGCCAGGCACGCGCCTCGCGCGCAGCGGACCGAGCCGTTCCGGATGCGAGCTGCCTGCCGCTGTCGAGGCTCATCGGGACAAGAATCGGCACGAGACTGGGCAGTGCCCCTTGGTTTCCGGGAGCCTCAAGCTGATGACGCCACCTCCGCGGCCTGGACCGGGCGCGTTCGGATGACCTGGCCAGTCTCGCGGTCGAAGAAGTGGAAGCGGGCCGGGTTCACCGAGAGGCGGACGCGGCGCCCGGGCTGGGCGGTGGTCCTGGCGTCCACCGCCGCCGTGAACACGCTGGTTCCCTCGGGCGCGACCAGCGGGATCGGCGCGCCGGCCTCCGGGTCCTCGTCGACGCCCTCGACCTGCACCGGCGGCGCGTCGACGGTGAACAGCACATGTGCCTCCGAGCCCAGGTCCTCGACGACGTCGGCGGTCACCTCGACGACCGGGAGTCGTTCGTCGTGCCAGACATCGGCATCCTGGAAGTCCGACGGGCGGACCCCGAGGATCACCGCCCGCCCGTTGTAGGCGTCGAGCCCGGCCCCGGGCGGGACCGGCAGCTGGTAGCTGCCGAACTCGAGCCTGTCCCCGGCGACGGTGGCCTCGACCAGGTTCATCGTCGGCGAGCCGATGAACCCGGCCACGAACAGGTTGACCGGGTTGTGGAACAGCATCTGCGGGGTGGCCACCTGCTGCAGCACGCCGTCACGGACCACCGCGACCCGGGTCCCGAGCGTCATCGCTTCGACCTGGTCGTGGGTGACGTACACGATCGTGGTGTGCAGCTGCTTGTGGAGCCGGGCCAGCTCGGCCCGCATCTGCACCCGCAGCTTGGCGTCGAGGTTGGACAGCGGCTCGTCCATGAGGAAGGCCTGCGGCTCCCGGACCATCGCCCGGCCGATGGCCACGCGCTGGCGCTGGCCACCGGACAGGTCGGCCGGCTTGCGGGCGAGGTAGTCGAGCAGCGCCAGGACCTGCGCCGCCCCGCTCACGCGCTGCTTGACCTCCGGCTTGGGCATGCGCCGGAGCCGCATCCCGAAGCCGATGTTCTGCTCGACCGTCATGTGCGGGTACAGGGCGTAGTTCTGGAAGACCATCGCGATGTCGCGGTCCTTGGGCTTCTCGTCGGTGACCACCCGGTCGCCGATGGTGATCTCGCCGTTGGTGACCTCGTCGAGCCCGGCGATCATGCGCAGGATGGTGGTCTTGCCGCAGCCCGACGGCCCGACCAGCACCATGAACTCGCCGTTCTCGATCTCCAGCGACACGTCCCGCACGGCCTGCACGCCGCCGGGGAACTCCTTGCTCACCTGCTCGAGAACGATCCTGCCCATCGATGCCCTCCTCAGCGATTTTACGAGGCCGCGACCGGTTGGAGTGCCTGCAGACGCGCATGGGTCAGGGTGGCACGCAGACGCTCGCCGGCTCCAGAGGAGGCGCCGAGCCGGTCAAGGCCGAGCAGGGCGGCCCCCACCACCGGCGGCGCCGCCACCTGGTGGAGCCTGGCCGCCGGGGCGATCGTCCTGATCTCCGCGCCGATCCGCTCGATGAAGGCCGGAGCGTCGCGGTGGAACAGCCCGCCGCCGAGCACCACGTCGACGTCCCGGCCGGTGAGGCCGAGCCGGCGGATCGCGGCCCCGGCCATCGCCACGACCTCGTCCACCTGGCGGGTGACGATCCCCGACGCGACCGGGTCGCCGGCCTCGGCCTCCGAGAAGACCAGCGGGACCAGCTCCAGCACCCGCCGCCGTTCGATCCGCCCGACGAACAGCGCCTCGACCACGGCCAGCGCCGACGGCAACCCGAAGTAGCCGGGGACCAGCCGGCCCAGCGTCGTCCGCCGCCCGCGGCCGTCCTCGCCGCGTAGGGCGGCGCCCACCGCGGCCATGCCGACGTCGCGGCCGCCGCCCCAGTCACCGGACAGCTCCCCGATCGCGGGGAAGCGCACCTCGCGGCCGTCGGGCGCGACCCCGACGCAGTTCATGCCGGCCCCCACCACGACCCCGACGCCCCAGGTCCGCTCGCTTCCGGCCCGCAGCACGGCGAAGACGTCGTTGTGCAGCAGCGCCTGGCGGGCCCAGCGGCGGCCGGCGACCGCTGGCCCGAGCGCCTCGTCGTCGGCCGGCAGGTCGAGGCCGGCCAGGCACCACACCCCGACCTCGGCCAGCGGGCGCACGGCGGGCAGGCCGGCGTCGCGGCAGGCCGCCACGACCAGGATCTCGAGTATCTCCATGGCGGCCGGGAGGCCGAGATGGTGGTGGGAGGTTCCCGGCCCGCGGGCGGCCCCGAGCACGCCCCCGGCGGCGTCGACCAGGGCGACGTCGGTCTTGGAGTTGCCTCCGTCGACCGCCAGGATCGCCGCGGCGGTCATCCCGGAGCCCGCCAGTTGCCGCCCGATGTAGAGTAAGAAAACTTTCCTAACCTACTCATGGTTGCTGAACAATAGCAGCCGGCGGAGCGAGAGAGAAAGGGGGCGGCCGTGGGCCTGAAGATCGCGGTGGTCGGGGGCGGCAGCACCTACACCCCCGAGCTGGTACAGGGCTTTGCCACCCGGGAGGACCGGCTCCCGCTCGACGAGCTGGTGCTGTTCGACGTCGACCAGGAGCGCCTCGGGGTGGTCGGCGGCCTGGCCGGGCGCATGCTGGCGCGGGCCGGCTGGGGCGGTCACCTGGTCCAGACCGGCCGCCTCCAGGAGGCCATCGACGGCGCCGACTTCGTGGTCGTCCAGCTCCGCGTCGGCGGGCAGGCCATGCGCCTGGTGGACGAGACCCTGCCGCTGGAGTTCGGCTGCGTCGGCCAGGAGACGACCGGGCCGGGTGGCTTCGCCAAGGCCCTGCGCACCGTCCCGGTGGTGCTCGAGCTGGCCGAGGAGACCGCGCGCCGCGGCGCCGCTGGTGCCTGGCTGGTCGACTTCACCAACCCCGTCGGCATCGTCACCCAGGCGCTGCTGGACCAGGGCCACCGCGCCATCGGGCTCTGCAACTCGGCCATCGGGTTCCAGCGCCAGTTCGCCGCCCACCTCGGCGTGCCTCCCGAGCGGGTCGAGCTGGAGCACGTCGGCCTCAACCACCTGACCTGGGAGCGTGCGGTCAGGGTGGACGGGGTCGACCGCCTGCCCGAGCTGCTCGACCGGCACGGCGAGGAGATCGCCCGCGACCTGGGCCTGCCGGTGGCGTTGCTGCGAACCCTCGAGGTGATCCCCTCCACCTATCTCCGCTACTACTACGCCACCTCCGAGGTGCTCGACGAGCAGCGGCGCCGCCCGTCGCGCGCCGAGCAGGTGGCGGAGATCGAGCGCGGACTGCTCGAGCTGTACCGCGACCCCGCCCTGGATACCAAGCCCGAGCTGCTGGAGCGGCGCGGCGGGGCCTTCTACAGCGAGGCCGCGGCCGCCCTGGTCGCCTCGCTCCACGCCGGCACCGGCGACGTGCAGGTGGTCGACGTCCGCAACGACGGGACCCTTCCCGGCCTCCCCGACGACGCGGTGGTCGAGGTCCCGGCCCGCATCGACGCCGCCGGCGCGCACCCGCTGCCCCTTGCGCCGCTCGCCCCCGAGCTCCTCGGCCTGGTCCAGCAGGCCAAGGCCTACGAGGTCCTGGCCGTCCAGGCCGCTGTGCGCGGCGACCGGGACGTGGCCCTCAAGGCCCTGCTCGCCAACCCGCTGGTCGGCGAGTACCGGGTGGCCGCGCCCCTGCTCGAGGCGCTCCTGGCGGCCAGCCGGCCGTACCTGCCGAGGTTCTTCCCCGGCTGATCGGGGTCAGGGAGGCGCAGGAAGCCGAAGGCGGTGGCCACCGGGATGGGCCACCACCCCATCAGGTGACGGCCAGCTCGCCGGCGTGGCGCTGGACCTTGGCCAGCGCTTCGACCGCGTCCTCGATCCCGCGCCGGCCGGCCCGGAAGACGTTCTCGTCCAGGTACACGGTGCGCAGCAGCCCGGCGTCCTCGGCCACCGGGAACGACATCGCGGCCGGGTCCAGCCGGCTGGCGTGCTCGACCGCGACCGGCAGGCGGGACAGCGCCGGCTGGAACAGGTCGTAGCGGCTCATCGGCTCGTAGCCGGCCCAGGCCCCGACGCCCTCGGCCTCCAGCGCGTCGCAGACCCGCCCGTTGGTGGCCCCGGCGAAGGCCTCGGGCTCGATCAGCAGGATGTAGCGGTAGAAGCTCCAGCGGGTGATGCGCTGGTCGGGCGGCAGCAGCCGGATCCCCGGGACCTGCCCGGCCAGCTCCTGGAGGTAGCGGCCGGCAACGGCCCGCTCGGCCTGCTGGCCGGGGAGTCGCTCCAGCGCCAGCAGCAGCAGCGCGGCCTGCAGCTCGCCCAGCCGGTAGTTGGCCCCGAAGGTGAACTCCTTCTCCTCCGGGTCCTTGGCCCGGCCGCAGTCGATCAGCGAGTGGGCCCGGCGGGCCAGCTGCTCGTCGTCGGTGAGCAGGCTCCCGCCCTCGCCGGCGGTGAGGAGCTTGGTGGACTGGTGGCTGAAGGAGCCGAGCTCGCCGAACGAGCCGGCGCCCCGGTCGCGCCAGCGCTGGCCGTGGGCGTGGGCGCAGTCCTCCACCACCGCGAGCGAGTGGCGCCGGGCGATCTCCATGACGCGGTCCATGTCGGCCATCTGATGGCCGAGGTGGACCGGCATGATGGCGCGGGTCCGCGGGGTGACGGCCGCCTCGACCTGGTCGGGGTCGATGGTCAGGGTATCGGCAAGGACGTCGCAGAACACCGGGAGCGCGCCGGCGGCCATGGCCGCGTACGGCGTGGCCGCGAAGGTCAGCGCCGGGACGATCACCTCGTCGCCCCAGCCGATCCCGAGGGCCTTGAGCGCGACCTCCATGGTGACGGTGCCGTTGACCATCACCACCCCGTGCCGGGAGCCCTGGTAGGCGGCGAACCGCTGGGCGAACTCCGCGGCCAGGGGGCCGGGCTCGGGGAAGCCGCCCCAGCGGCCGCTGCGGACCACCTCGGCGACCGCCTCGACGTCGCGTTCGTCGTGCACCGGCCAGGCCGGGTAGCCGTGCGGCCGGACCGGCGACCCGCCGAGCAGCGCGAGCTCTGCCATGTCGTTCCTCCTGTCCAGCAGCCCGAACCGGGCCGTGGCGCGGGGTTGACTTCCCCGTCCCGCCGTTGATAATGACGGCGTGAGGAAGGTTTCCTAACTATAACAGGGAGACACCTTGGCCGAGCGGCCGCTCACGGTGGGCACGCCCAGCCTGCTGCGCGCGCTCAACGCGCGCACCATCCTCGAGCAGATCCAGCGCACCGGACCGGTCTCCCGGGCCCAGGTGGCCCGGGACAGCGGCCTGTCCAAGCCGACGGTCTCGCTCGGGCTCACCGCCCTCCTCGAGGCCGGGCTGGTCAGGGAGGTCGGTCGCTCCAGCGGCCGCCCGGGGCCCAGCGCGGTGCTCTACGAGCTGAACCCCGAGGCCGGCTGGGTGGTCGGCATCGACGTCGGCCGCCACCGGGTCCGGGCGGCCCTGGCCGACATCACCGGCACCGTGGTGGCCCGCCGCGACGAGCGCGCCCGCGCCTCCAGCGCCCGCGCCCTGATCGGCCAGATCGGCGCCATCGCCCACGGGCTCGCCGACGAGGCCGGCATCGGCTGGGACCAGGTGCACCACGTCACCGTGGGCAGCCCAGGCGTGTTCGAGCCGACCCGCGGCGCGGTCACCCTCGCCCCCAACCTGCCCGGCTGGGGCCGCCAGGGCCTGGTCGAGGCGCTGCGCGACGAGCTCGGCCGCCGCATCGGGGTCGAGAACGACGTCAACCTGGCCGCCGAGGGCGAACGCTGGCGGGGCCTCGGCATCGATGTCCGCAACTTCGGCTTCCTCTCGGTCGGGACCGGCGTCGGCATGGGCCTGGTGCTCGACGGCAAGCTGTACCGCGGCTCCAGCGGCGCGGCCGGGGAGGTCGGCTACCTGCCGCTGGGCGCCGACCCCTACGACCCCCACGTCCGGCGCCGCGGCGCGTTCGAGGAGGCGGTGGCCGGGGCCGGCGTCGTCCGGAGCGCGAACCAGGCCGGCCTGACGGGACCGCTGACGCCCAAGAAGGTGTTCGCCCTGGCGCGCAAGGGCGACCCAGCGGCGGGGAGGGTGGTCGAGGACGAGGCGCGGCGCCTCGCCCTCGGCCTCGCCGCCGTGCTCGCGGTGGTCGACCTGGAGCTGGTCATCCTCGGGGGCGGCATCGGCGGCAACGCCGACCTGCTGCTCGCGCCGGTCGAGCGGGGGTTGCGCGCGCTCTCGCCACTGCGGCCTCGCCTGGTGGTGTCGGCGCTCGGCGACGACGCCGTGCTCCAGGGCGCGGTCGCCACCGCCCTTGGCGTCACCCAGAGGCGGCTGTTCGATCCCGCGACCATGCTCGACCGGAAGGAGCTCGTGGTCTGAAGTCCAGCCAGCGGCAGCACCGTTCGCCCTCCTGAAGGGAGTCTCACATGCGACGACGGCTCATCGGCCTCATCGCTCTGGCCCTGTTCGCCGCCGCCTGCACCGCTGGAGGCGGCGACGACTCCAAGCCGGCGGCCACCCTTGACCCCAACGCCGAGCACGACCCGCTGACCCTCACCGTCTGGAGCAACTTCTCCGGACGCGAGGGCAAGGTGACCACCGGCGTGCTCGAGAGCGTCAAGCAGAAGTACCCGTGGATGACGGTCAAGCACGTCCAGGGCAAGGATGACGAGGCGATCGTGCGGGCGATCAACGGCGGCACGCCGCCGGACGTCGCCATCTCGTTCACGCCCGACAACTCGGCCAGGTTCTGCCAGACCCGCGCCTTCCAGGATCTCAACCCCAACCTGCAGGCCGACAAGATCGACAAGAACGCGATGTGGCCGGCGGCCATCTTCAGCTACACCCAGTACAACAACATCCAGTGCGCGCTGCCGATGCTCACCGACGCCTACGGCCTGTACTACAACGTCGACCTGCTCGAGAAGGCCGGCTTCAGCGAGCCGCCGAAGACCCTGAGCGAGCTGACCACGATGGCCAAGAAGCTGACCGAGTACAACCCCGACGGCAGCATCAAGGTGGCCGGCTTCATGCCGCTGTTCGGGCTCTACCAGAACACCGTGAACACCCTCGGCCACGCCTACGCGGCGCAGTGGTACGACAGCTCCGGCAAGCCCTCCCTCAGCACCGACCCCAACTGGACCAAGCTGCTGGAGTGGCAGAAGTCCCTGGTCGATGACATCGGCTACGACAAGCTGCAGAAGTTCTTCGGAAAGCTCGGCGGCGGGGACTCGGAGTGGTCCGCCCAGCACGGCTTCGAGGTGGGCAAGATCGCCATGATGGTCGACGGCGAGTGGCGCAACGCCTTCATCGCGGCCGACAAGTCGAAGGTGAACTACGCCACCGCGCCGTTCCCGGTGGACGACGCCCAGCCCGACCTGTACGGCTCGGGCCAGGTCGGTGGGACCATCATGGGGATCCCCAAGGGCGTCAAGCACCCGGCCGAGTCGTGGCTGCTGGTCAAGTACATGACGACCGAGACCTCGGCCCTGGTCACCCTGGCCAAGGGGCTGAAGAACGTGCCGTCCACGACCGAGTCGCTCAAGGACCCGGAGCTGAACGCCGACCCGCACTTCTCGACCTTCATGAAGATCTTCCAGCACCCCAAGTCGACCTTCAAGCCGATCACCCCGATCGGGGTGACCGACCAGGACCTGTTCGGCAGCGTTGCCGAGAAGCACCAGGCCGGCAAGGTGAATGATCTGCAGACCGAGCTGGCCAAGCTCGACGACCAGATCGCCAAGCAGCTCCAGCTCGGGTAGCGGGGTCGCCATGGCAACGGTCACGGCGCGGCCGCCGGCCGCTCCCGACAAGGCCCGCGCCGCCGAGCGCCGCCGCCGCCGGCGGCGCTCGGCCTGGCGGCGCCAGCTGGTCGCGCTCGCCTTCATGTCGCCGTGGATCATCGGCTTCAGCGTGTTCTTCGTGTACCCGATCCTGTCGAGCCTGTACTTCTCCTTCACCAAGTACGACATCCTCACCGACCCGGTCTGGGTCGGCCTCGACAACTACAGGTTCATGTTCACCAGTGACGGGCGCTTCTGGACGGCGGTCCGCAACACCGCCTGGGTGGTGGCCATCATCGTCCCGCTCCAGATCGCCTTCGGGATCGGCGCCGCGATGGTGCTCACCCGGGTCAGGCGCGGGCTCGGGTTCTACCGGACGGTGTTCTTCCTGCCGACCATGGTGCCGCTGGTGGCGGCCGCCCTCGGGTTCGTGTTCCTGCTCAACCCGGGCGGGCCGGTCAACGCCGTGCTCGGCTTCCTGCACCTGCCCGAGCCGCTGTGGTTCCGCGACCCGGCCTGGGCCAAGCCGGGCCTGGCGCTGCTGGCCACCTGGATGGTCGGCCAGACCATGATCATCTTCCTGGCCGCCCTGCTGGACGTGCCCAAGCAGCTCTACGAGGCGGCCGACCTCGAGGGCGCCGGCCCGATCCAGCGGTTCCGCCACGTGACCCTGCCGATGATCTCGCCGGTGATCTTCTTCTCGGTGGTCATCGGGGTGATCAACGGCTTCCGCTACTTCACCGAGGCGTTCGTCGTCTCCAAGGCTGGAGACTGGGACAACCCGGTCGGCACCCCGCAGGACTCGCTGCTGTTCTACACCAGCCATCTGTACAACCAGGGCTTCGAGGGTTTCCACATGGGCTACGCGGCCGCGCTCTCGTGGGTCATGTTCGTGGTGATCATGGTCTGCACGCTGTTGCTCATCCGCGGCTCGCGACGGTGGGTCCATTACCAGGGGGGGTTCCGGTGACCGCGATCTCCGCCCCACGGGCCCGGACGGCCGCGGCGGTCGCTCGGCGACAGGTGCCGCCGGCGATCCGGCGCCGCCGGAGGCTCATGGCGGTCGCCAACCACTCGATGGCGATCGCCCTCTCGATCATGTTCCTGCTGCCGTTCGTGTTCATCGTCTCGACCGCGCTGATGACCAACCAGCAGATGGGGTCGCTGAGCATCTGGCCGAGCCCGTTCAAGTGGTCGAACTTCACCGACCTGTTCGAGTTCTTCCCGTTCTGGCGCTATGCCTGGAACTCTCTGCTGTACGCGGGGCTCGGCACCGTCGGGGTGGTGCTGTCGGGCATCCCGGTCGCCTACGCGCTGTCACGCCTGCGGTGGCGCGGTCGCCAGCTCAGCTTCGTCCTGGTGCTGTCTTCCCTGATGCTCCCGGTCCAGGTCACCATCGTGCCGCTCTACATCATCTTCGTGCGGCTCGGCTGGATCGGGTCGCTCAAGCCGCTCATCATCCCGCTGTTCTTCGGCGACGCGTTCACCATCTTCCTGCTGCGGCAGTTCTTCATGACCATCCCGCAGGAGCTGTCGGACGCCGCCCGCGTCGACGGCGCCAACGATCTCCAGATCCTGCTGCGGGTGATCGTGCCGCTGGCCAAGCCCGCGATCGCCGCGGTGGCGCTGTTCAACTTCCTCTACTGCTGGAACGACTTCTTCAGCCCGCTGCTGTACGCGGGCAACAACCCCGACACCTGGACCCTCGCGATCTCCCTGCAGCAGCTCACCCAGCTCTCGCGAGGGATCCTGGCCAACCTCCAGATGGCGGCCTCGATCCTGTTCACCTTGCCGGTGCTGATCATCTTCTTCCTCGCACAGAAGGTGTTCGTCGAGGGGGTCACGCTCACCGGGGTCAAGGGGTGACCGCCGGCGGGCCGGCCTGCCTGCGGATCGCGCTGCTGGGGACGGGCTGGATCATGGACTTCCACGCCCGCGCGGCGCTGGAGCACCCCGGCGCCGAGCTGGTGGCGGCGGCGAACTGGCGCCAGCCGTCCCTCGACCGGTTGGCCGGGCGCTACGGCATCGCCCGCACCACCACCGACTGGCGGGCGCTGGCCGCCGACCCCGAGGTCGACGCGGCCGTGATCGGGACGCCCAACGCGCTCCACGCCGAGCAGGCGGTCGCCTTCCTCGAGGCCGGCAAGCACGTGCTGGTCGAGAAGCCGATGGCCAGCACCCTGGCCGAGGCCGACGCGATGGTCGCGGCCGCGCGCCACGCCGGGGGGTGGCTGATGGTCGCCCACTGCTGGCGCTTCCATCCCGACGTCCGGGCCCTGCGGGCCAGGGTCGAGGCCGGCGAGCTGGGCCAGATCGTCAAGACCCGCAGCTACGGCGTGCACGCCCGGTGGGGGCCGTCCGGGTGGTTCACCGACCCGGAGCTGGCCGGCGGCGGCGCCCTGCTGGACATGGGCGTGCACGCCATCGACACCACCCGCTACCTGCTCGGCGACCCGGAGCCGGTGCGGGTCTGCGCCACCATCGGCACCCGCTACGGCGGCTACGCCGTCGACGACGACGCCGTCCTGCTAGTGACCTGGTCCAACGCCACCAACTCGGTGGTCGAGTCGGGCTGGTGGCAGCCCCACCTCGGCGGCCTGGAGGCCGACACCGAGCTGTACGGCACCGGCGGCTACGCCCGGGTCTGGGAGGAGACCGACCCGCCGCCCGGCTACGAGCACTGCACCCAGCCGATGTACTCGGCCCAGCTGGCCGAGTTCGTCGACGCGATCGCGGCCGGCCGCCAGCCGCGCCCGAGCGGCGAGGACGGCCAGGTCGTCATGCAGGTCGTGGAGCAGGCCTACGCCTCGGGCGGGAGGCGGGGGCGGTGAGGCTGGTGCTCGGGGTCGACGGCGGCGGCTCCAAGACCCATGCCCTGGTGGCCGACGAGCACGGCCAGGCCATCGGGTTCGCCTCCAGCGGCCGGTCCAACTGGGAGGACACCGGGCTCGACGCCGCCGCGGTCGCCCTCGAGGAGGCGATCCGCGGCGCGCTGGCCGCGGCCCGGGTCGAACCCGGCGAGCTGGCCGCGAGCGCCTTCGGCCTGGCCGGGCTCGACTGGGACTCCGACCGGCCGGTGCTCGGCGCGCTGATCGACCCGCTCGGGCTCGGCGGACTGCGGACGCTCGACAACGACTCGTTCATCGCCCTGCGCGCCGGCACCAGCCGGCCGTCCGGCGTGGTGTTGATCGCCGGGACGGGCACGGTCGCCGCCGGCCGCAACCGCGCCGGCCGCAGTCTCCGCACCCTCGGCCTTGGCCCGATGTACGGCGACTTCGGCAGCGGCACCGACGTGGCCGAGGAGGCTGTCCGCGCCGTCGCCGACGCCTACACCGGCCGGGGGCCGGCGACCACCCTGAGCGGGTCGCTGCCGGCGCTGGCCGGATGCCCCTCCCCCGTCCAGCTGCTGGAGCGGCTCAGCCGGGGAGCGATCGAGCTGCCACCCGCCGCACCCATCGTGCTCCAGGAGGCCGAGGCCGGCGACCCGGCCAGCCGCGCGATCGTGCTCCGCGCCGCGACCGAGCTTGGGGGGGCCGCGGCGGTGGTGGCCCGCCGGCTCGGCATGGAGGGCGAGGAGTTCGAGCTGGTCATGGCCGGCGGACTGTTCCGCGGCAGGAGCCGCCTGCTGGAGGGCACCCTGGTGGACGCCGTCCACCAGGTCGCGCCGCTGGCGACCCCGGTCCACCTCGGTTGCAAGCCGGTGGTCGGGGCGGTCATCCAGGCGCTGGAGCTCGCCGGGGTCGAGGCCGGCCCGGACGTACGCGACCGGCTCGTCGGCTCCTCCCAGGGGATGGCGATCGCCGCACCGGGAGGCTGAGCCATACTCCGGACGTCGGTCGCGTCAACTGATAGCTCCGGGCTGTGGCTGCGTGTCGGCAGACGCCAGAGCATGAGGACAGGCTAGCCGGCGCGGGTGGGGCCCACCTTGTCGATCGAGACGCGAACCAGCACACGCTGCTCCTGCTCCATCGCGCGCCGGTAGCGGTCCCAGTCGGGGTGCTCCCCGGCGATGCGGCGGTAGTAGTCGACCAGCCCGTCCATCGCCTCCGGCAGCGAAACCACCTGTGCCGTCCCCTCGATCTGCCTCCAGCTGCCGAAGAAGCGGTCGGAGAAGACGCACAGGACCGCGGTCGGGTCGCGCCGCAGATTGCGCGTCTTGTAGGCGCCTTCGCTGGTCGAGATGACCAGCTTCCCCTCCTCGTCGACCCCAACCAGGACGGGCGAGGTCTGCACTCCCCCGCCGGACCTGCGGGTGACCAGCACCGCTCTGTGGTTGCTGGCGACGAACTCCCGTGCGTCGTCTGGGCCCATAAGCCCTCCTTTGCCGCCGAGCTCAGCCGGTGGTCAGGGTGCCGTGCTGCACGCGTGCCAGTCCATCCTGGGTCGCGAGCTCGGCCCGAGCCTGGGGGTGCTGCGGTCGCTCGGCCATGACAGCTCCAAGCGGTTGCGGCAGGCTCAGCAGCCGCCGGAAGGCGTCCCACCCTTCCTTCCCGCGCAAGCCTGGCCGGACTCCTCCTTCAGGGAGGCAACACCAGGGCGCTCTGGCTTCCTGCGCCGCGCTCCCTTACCCTCGGCGCCAGGCCTCGGCCTGCATGCGATTTCCGATGTGCTCGTTGTCCGTCTGGTGGTCATGTGCATCGGTCCTACCAGCTGGAAA
>DATHIG010000171.1:0-5898 GCA_035490035.1 Actinomycetes bacterium | reverse complement strand
GGCCCCGCGCTCGGGGTCGGCCGACCCGGCCAGGCCGGTGTCGGGCACGGGCACGCGGCGCCGGTTGGCCGGGCTGGCCACCCACAGCATGATGCCGATGTACAGGCAGGCCCCGAAGAACGCTCCCAGCAGCCCGACCCCGGCCAGCTCGGGGTTGTCGTTGGTCAGGTAGTAGATGGCCCCGGCGGCCAGCCCGAACAGCCCCATGGCCACGAACAGCCGGCTGGCGATGATCACCGGTCGCTCCCTTTCCGGGTCACTTGAGCAGGTAGATGGTGCTGAACAGGCCCAGCCAGACCACGTCGACGAAGTGCCAGTAGTAGGAGGCCATCTCGACGGTGTCGTGGTAGCGGGCGGTGAACTGCCTGGAGCGGGCACGCAGCAGCACGATCAGGATGAACGCGGCGCCGCCGGCGACGTGGGCGCCGTGGAAGCCGGTCAGGGTGTAGAAGGTGGAGCCGAACACGCCGCTGGACAGCGTCATGCCCTCCCCGACCAGGGTCGAGTACTCGTAGGCCTGCCCGGCCAGGAAGAGCACGCCCAGCACCAGGCTGACGGCCAGCCACAGGACCAGCCTGCGCTGGTCGTTGCGGCGGATCGCCCAGACCCCGAACTGCATGGTGACGCTGGAGCTGACCAGGATGGTGGTCAGGACGGCCGCGTACCAGGTCTCCAGGTGGGGGGTGTCGGGGGGCGGCCACTGGGTGGCGGCGCTGCGGATGGTGAAATAGGCGCCGAACAGGCCGCCGAAGAACATCACCTCGGAGGCGATGAACAGCACCATGCCCAGCAGCGAGGAGCTGATCCCGCCTGGCTTGTGGTGCTCGGGCTCGGCCGGGCGCTCCTGGAGCGCGGCGGTGTCTGCAACTGCCATCAGCGTGCTCCTGTGGTGGTGGAGTCGGCATGGACGGTGAGCTCGTCGGCGTGGCGCAGGTCGAACAGCGGCCGCTCGGAGTGGATCTCGGGCAGGCTGTCGAAGTTGTGGGCCGGCGGCGGTGAGCTGGTATACCACTCCAAGGTGTTGCCTTCCCAGGGATCCTCGGGGTCCTTGTCCTTGCGGCGCATGGTCATCACCACGTTGGCAAGGAAGGGCGCGGTCGACAGGGCGATGATCAGGGCGCCGACGGTCTGCAGCTGGTTGAGGCCGACCCAGTCGGGCAGGGCGGCGTAGTCCTGGACGCGCCGGGGCATGCCCAGCAGCCCGAGGATGTGCATCGGGAAGAAGGTCAGGTTGAAGCCGATGAACTGCAGCCAGAAGTGCAGCTTGCCAAGGCCCTCGTTGAGCTGCTTGCCGGAGAACTTGGGGAACCAGTAGTAGATGCCGGCGTAGACGGCGAACACGCTGCCGCCGAACAGCACGTAGTGGATGTGGGAGACCACCCAGTAGGTCTCGGTGAGGGCGAAGTCGACCGGTGGCGAGGCCAGGAACACGCCGTCGATGCCGCCGATCAGGAACATGGTCAGGAACCCGACGGCGAACAGCATCGCCGTCGAGAAGGTGATCTGGCCCTTGACCATGGTGGCGATCCAGTTGAAGAACTTGACCCCGGTCGGCACCGCGATCAGGAAGGTCATGATGCTGAAGAACGGCAGCAGCACCTGGCCGGTGGCGAACATGTGGTGAGCCCAGACGCTGAAGCCGAGGGCGCCGATGCCGGCGGTGGCGAACACGAACGCCTTGTAGCCGAACAGCGGCTTGCGGGAGAAGACGGGCAGCACGTCGGAGACGATGCCCATGCCGGGCAGCACCATGATGTACACGGCCGGGTGGGAGTAGAACCAGAAGACGTTCTGCCACAGGATCGCGATGCCGCCCTTGGCGGGGTTGAAGAACGACCCGCCGAGGTTGCGGTCCAGGAACAGCATGGCAAGGGCGCTGGTGATCACCGGGGTGGCCAGCAGGACCAGCAGCGAGGTGACCAGGATGGTCCAGCTGAACAGGGGCATCCGGAACATCGTCATGCCCGGCGCCCGCATGTTGAAGATGGTGGTGAGGAAGTTGACCGAGCCGAGGATCGAGGACGTCCCGACCAGCAGCAGGGCCACCACCCACAGGTCGACGCCGATCGAGTTGCCCTGGGCGCCGATCCCCTCCGACAGCGGCGCGTACTGGGTCCAGCCGCCGTCGGCCGGGCCGCCCAGCAGGTAGCTGGAGAACAGCACGATGCCGGCCAGCGGCAGCATCCAGAACGACAGCGCGTTGACCCGCGGGAAGGCCATGTCGAGGGCGCCGATCTGCAGCGGGACGATGTAGTTCCCGAACCCGGCCAGGATCGGGATGATGAACAGGAAGATCATGGTGGTGCCGTGCATGGTGAACAGCTCGTTGTAGCGCTGCTCGGCGAAGAACTGGGTGCCCGGCTGGGCCAGCTCGGCCCGGATGAACACCGCCAGCAGCCCGGCCACCCCGAACCAGAGGTACGAGTTCACCAGGTACATGATCCCGATCTTCTTGTGGTCGGTGGTGGTGAGCCAGGCCGCGATCGGGTGGCGATGCGGGCTGATGCCATGCGCGTCGGCGGCGGCCTCGGGCCTGGCTTCCGTGATCGCCATCAGATGAGCTCCTTACCGTGACTGTACGACGAGCTGGCCCGTCATCGCGGTTTGGTGGGCGTCGCAGTGGAAGAAGTAGCGGCCGGCCTTGAGCTCGGGCAGCTGGTAGGTGGTCGTCTTGGGGCCGGGGAACACCGGTGTCTGGTCGAGCGGGAGGATGCGGGGGGCGTTGGCGTCCCGGCCTTGGAAGAAGGCGACGTTGTGCGCCACCGCCTCCTGGTTGTCGAAGGTGATCTCGAACGCTCGGCCGACGGGGCCGGCCAGGCACTCCTTGTCGAAGGCGATGTCCTTGGCCGCGATCTTGCGCGGGTTGGGGTCGTCCGGGCAGCCGCTGGCCGCCTCCTTCTTGGCCTTGGCCAGCCAGCTCTGGTACTGGGGGCGGCTGACCGCCTGGATGGTGAAGCGCATCGCCTGGTGGGCCAGCCCGCAGTACTCGGTGCACTGCCCGTGGTAGGTGCCCGGTTTGGTGATGGTCACATCGAAGGTGTTGGGGTGGTCGGGGAAGGCGTCGCGCTTGAACAGGAACTCGCGCACGTAGAAGGAGTGGATGACGTCCTGGGCCTGGGTGGTGAACCGGATGGGCTCGCCGACCGGCAGGTACATCACCGGCGGCTTGGCGATGCTGCCCTTGATGGTGAGGTCCTGGGCCGGCTGGCCGGCCGGCAGGGTCAGCCGCTCGCCCTGGTAGGTGAAGCTCCACTGCCACTGGAAGCCGAGCACGTTGACCGTCACCCGTGGGTTGTCGGCCTTGGCCTCGACCCGGTTGAGGACCCCCCAGCCGAGGACGAACAGGGCGGCCACGATGATCAGCGGGACCACCGTCCAGGCCACCTCGAGCAGGTTGTTGCCGTGGACCTGGGGCGGGAGCAGGTCGCTGCGGCGCCGGTAGCGGACCGCGGCGAACACGATCGCCGCCTCGACCAGCACGAAGACCACCGCGGCGGCCACGAACAGCAGGTTGTAGAGGTCGCGGACCTCGCGGCCCTGCTCGGTGACCGGGGTGATCGAGCCGCAGCCTGCCAGCACCAGCACCGCCACGCCGCCGATGCCGATCAAGCGCGCGCGTCGCATCTGGATCCGGTCGCCTCGCTTCCTGGGTGGTCGAGGGCCGCCGGCGCTCGGTGGCAACGAGCGGGCTGGCCTGCGCGTGTCGTGACGACTGTACCTCATGGCCCCCCACGCACCACCGCATCGAGTGCCATGGCGCAGAACAGCAGGGCCAGGTACTGGTTGGAGAAGCTGAACAGCCGGATCGCCCGGTTCCCGGTGAGGTCACGGCGCAGCTCCAGGGCCCGCCAGATGAACGCCCCGCCGAGCGCCACCGCCGCGGCCAGGTACAGCGCGCCCATGCGCCCGGCCGGGTACAGCAGCAGGGTCACGGCGACCAGCAGCACCGTGTAGTAGAGGATCTGGGTCGAGGTCTCCTTGGCTCCCCGGACCACCGGCAGCATCGGCACCCCGGCGGCCGCATAGTCGTCCCTGAAGCGCAGCGACAGGGCCCAGAAATGCGGCGGCGTCCAGTAGAAGATGATCGCGAACAGCACCAGCGCCGGCAGGTCGACCCGGCCGGTGACCGCCGACCAGCCGACCAGCACGGGCACGGCCCCGGCGGCGCCGCCGATCACGATGTTCTGGGTCGATCGGCGCTTCAGCCCCAGGGTGTAGACGAACACGTAGAACAGGATGGCCGCGGTGGCCAGGGCGGCCGAGAGAAGGTTCACGGTGGCCCACAGCCACACGAACCCGGCGACCCCAAGGACCAGCCCGAAGCGGAGCGCGTCGGCTGGGTCGATCCGGTGGGCCGGCAGCGGCCGGCGGGCGGTCCGCCGCATCAGGGCGTCGATGTCGCGGTCCAGGTAGCAGTTGATGACGTTGGCGCTGGCCGCCGAGAGGGCGCCCCCGACCAGGGTGGCCGCCACCAGCCACGGCGACGGCACCCCGCGGGCAGCGATGAACATGGTCGGGACGGTGGTGACCAGCAGCAGCTCGATGATCCGGGGTTTGGTGAGCAGGAAGTAGGCCGTGGTCGTCTGGCGGGCCGAGCGGGCCGGGGCCGGCAGCGGCTCGGCCGGGTCGCGCTCTGCGGCGCCGGCGAACCGGTCGGCGTGCAGCAGCAGGGCGAACATCGTCCCCCAGAGCAAGCTGCCGACGGTCAGGTGGGGGACGACGGTCAGGGCCGACAGCCGGTTGGCCACGTTGGCCACGCCGAGGCCGATCTGGATGGCCACCAGGCCGGCGGCGTAGCCGGCCAGCCTGCTCACGGTCGGGTGGGCCCGCGAGCTCGCCAAGGCGAGCTTGCGGCCGCTGCGCCGTGCCGCCTGCCAGATGGCGACCACCAGCACGCCGACCAGCACGGCCAGGGCCCGGTGGGCCAGCTGGATGCGGGCAACGCCCGGCCCCAGGTCGGGCCAGAGCAGGTTCAGCGGGTAGGCAAGGCCGGCGTCGTGGCCGGTCACGGTCGAGCCGACCAGCATCTGGAGGTAGGTCAGGGCGGTGCCGGCCGCGACCAGGCGCACGAAGCGGCGGTCCGGGCCGCCCGGACCGCCGCCGGGGTGGCGGGCCCGGAAGTCGATGTAGATCAGCAGGGCGACGAGGGCCAGGGCGGTGGCCAGGTGGAGGGTGACCGAGTCGGCCCGCAGCTTCCACCAGACCACGAACGCGCCGATCATCGCCTGGGCCAGCACCATGGCAAGGGCGGCAACGCTCGCCCTCCGGACCGCCCGCTCCTGGCGGGTCCGGTAGGCGGCCACGACCAGCAGCGCGACCAGCACCATGACCACCGAGGCGATCAGCCGGTGGGAGTGCTCGATCCAGGCGTGGAGCTCGGCCGGGGGGACGAGCCTGCCGAAGCAGCGCGGCCAGTCGGGGCAGCCGAGACCGGAGTCGGTCGCCCGCACCAATCCCCCGACCGCGATCAGCAGGAAGGTCACCGCGATCGTGACGACCGCTAGACGCCGGAACCGGCTCAACTCTCCCTCCAGACGAGCTCTTTCCTTGCTGCGCAGCCTATCAACTCGCAGGCCCCGATCCATGTGGGGGGAGCTCGCTCCCCCCACGGCCTCCCAAGAGCGCCGGTGCCGTGGACCGGGTGATCGCCTCCCTTAAGGAGCGCCGGTGCCGTGGACTAGGTGATCGCCGTCCCGAGAGCGGCCCCCGGGATTGCCTGTGCCATGGTCTCCGCCCTGGTCGGAGCATAGTGTTGGGGTATGGACACGCGGACCACCGATGGGCGGTTGGCGGCCTGGGTCTTCGACCTGCCGGTGGTGGAGTTGCGGGCCGGGTACCGGGCCGCGGTCTATTTCGACCGTTCCCGGCGGATCCTGGCCGCCGAGGGCGACGACACCG
>DATHIG010000170.1:0-2302 GCA_035490035.1 Actinomycetes bacterium | reverse complement strand
GAGAACGTGGGCCGTGTCATCGACTGGTTGAACGACCGCGGTGACTTCGACGACACGATGCTCATGTACTCCTCCGATCAGGGCTTCTTCCTCGGCGACCACGGCTGGTTCGACAAGCGGTTGATGTTCGAGGAGTCGCTGCGGATGCCGTTCCTGCTGTCCTACCCGCGTCGGGTCGCCGCCGGTGAGCGGTTCGACGGCATCATCACCAATGTCGACATGGCCCAGACCATCCTCGACGCCGCGGGTGTGGAGCACCATCCCCGGATGCAGGGCCGCAGCTTCTGGCCCGACCTGGTCAAGCAGCAGAGCCTGCCGCCGGTGGTGGGCATGTATTACCGGTACTGGGAGAACGACGACCTGATCCACAAGGCGCCGGCCCACTACGGCTACCGCACCGACCGATACAAGATCATCTACTACTACAACGACGGCGCCGGCGCCCGCGGCAGCGGCTTCTACACCTATCCACCGGAGTGGGAGCTGTACGATCTGCAGGCCGACCCGGCCGAGCTGAACAACGTCTACAACGATCCCTCCTACCTCGAGGTCCGGGAACAGCTCAAGACCGCGATGTGGCGGGAGCAGGCCCGGCTGGGCGATGCCCCCCACCCATCCCAGCCCCGTCCCGACAACGTCGAGGACGTCGTCATCGCCGAGGCGCCCACGGTCGTGACCCCGTCCTTCCTCGTCGAGCTCGTCGGACAGCATCTGCCCGAATGACCGACCATGCAGCCTCGCGGTGCTGCGCGACCACCCGAGGCGTCGTGCAGCACCGTGAGGTCCACCCTGCCGGCAGCCAGGAAAAGACAGCCACCGCGTCGGCGGTCCTGGGCCGCCATCAAATCGAACAGGCACAGATCCCCTCCGGCGTCTTCGTGATGGGCGACGCACACGGCGACGGCAACCGCGCTGACGGCGAGGACCCGGCGCACCCGGTGCGGCTCGACGGCTTCGGCATCGACACGACCACCGTCACCGTGGCCGACTATCGCCGCTTCGTCGCCGACACCGGCTACGTCACCGAGGCCGAGCAGTACGGCACATCGGCAGTCTTCGATCTGGCCGTGGCCGCCGACGCAGCCGACATCATCGGCCCAGCGGCCGCTGCGCCCTGGTGGCTCGTCGTAGCGGGCGCGGACTGGCGTCACCCGGAAGGACCGCTGTCCAGCACCGACGGCCGGGAGAACCACCCCGTGGTCCACGTCAGCTGGCACGACGCGGAGGCCTACTGCGTCTGGGCTGGTCGGCGCCTACCCACCGAGGCGGAGTGGGAGCACGCCGCCCGCGGCGGTCTTGACCGACGTCGGTTTCCTTGGGGCGACCACCTGGTGGGCCCGGACGGCGCGTGGTCATGCAACATCTGGCAGGGCACCTTCCCCACGGTCAACACCAGTGCGGACGGGTGGCTCACCACCGCGCCGGTGCGCAGCTACCGACCGAACGGCTATGGACTGTGGCAGTGCGTGGGCAACGTATGGGAGTGGTGCGCGGACGGCTTCGACGCCAACACTTACACCCGCCGCGTCGAACAGGACGGGGTTGTGTTGAATCCGTACGTCTCACCCGAGAGCTCGGCTCCGCGCGTGATGCGAGGCGGGTCGTTCCTGTGCCACGACTCCTACTGCAACCGGTACCGCAACGCCGCCCGCTCCTCCAACACCCCCGACTCCTCCACCGCCAACATCGGGTTTCGGACGGTCGCACGATGAGCACCTCCACCGCCCGGTTCCCGCGGCGCGTCTTCGGTGTCGGCGCCGAACCCGATCCCCGATTCACCCTGGCCAACGAGCGGACCTTCCTCGCCTGGGTCCGTACCGCTCTCGCCCTGATCGCCGCCGGGGTCGCCCTCGAAGCCCTCAGCCTGCCCATCCAGCCCACGCTTCGGCTGATCGCATCGCTCATCCTGCTCGGTCTCGGTCTGATCGTTCCCGCGCTGGCCTGGGCGACCTGGGGAAGGGTCGAACGCGCTCTGCGGCAGAGCACGCCACTACCCGGGTCCTGGGTCGCCCTTCCCGTGGTCGTGGGGGTGGCCGCCGTCGCCGCTCTGCTGATCGCCGGTGTGGTGCTGCGATGACCGAACCCGAGCTGTTCGACTCCGGCCTACAGCCTGAGCGCACCGACCTTGCCTGGCGGCGAAGCACCCTCGCTGTCGCCGTCGGCGCCCTGATCGCGCTCCGGCTACTGCCACCGGTCCTCGGACCCGGAGCTCTCATGATCGGGTTCGGCGGGCTGATGGGTGCCGGTCTGCTGTGGCTGCTGGCCCGGCGACGCGCCCACCGCACCCAGCAGGCCCTCCGCC
>DATHIG010000169.1:0-11206 GCA_035490035.1 Actinomycetes bacterium | reverse complement strand
CGGTGCGGCCGGGGGCGGCGGTGGCCGCCGTGCTGGACCGGGTCCGCGCTGAGGTGCCGACCCTTGACGCCGACCGTTACCTGGCTCCCGACCTGCAGGCATTGGAGCGCCTGGTCGCCGGCGGGACCCTGGTCGCCGCCGCCGAGGAGGTGGTCGGGCCGCTTGGCTAGCAGCACGGACCTGGCGAGAGCTCAGGAGCTTCGGGGGGCGGAGCCAGCCTCCCGCTGAGGCAGAGACAACCGCAAGTCCAGAGATCGACAAGGAGTCGTACCAGATGGAAGGAGCGCGAGTCGTCCGCGCCCCGCGGGGCGGGGAGCTGTCCTGCCGTGGCTGGCAGCAGGAGGCCGCCCTGCGCATGCTCTGCAACAACCTCGACCCCGAGGTCGCCGAGCGGCCCGACGACCTGGTCGTGTACGGCGGGACCGGCCGGGCGGCACGTGACTGGGGAGCCTTCGACCGGATCGTTGCCACCCTGCGCCGGCTCGGCGACGACCAGACCCTGCTCGTCCAGTCGGGCAAGCCGGTCGGGGTGTTCCGGACCCACTCGTTCGCGCCCCGGGTGCTGCTGGCCAACTCGCTGCTGGTCCCGGAGTGGGCCAACTGGGAGCAGTTCCGCGAGCTGGAGGCGGCCGGGCTGACCATGTACGGGCAGATGACGGCCGGCTCCTGGATCTACATCGGCACCCAGGGGATCCTCCAGGGCACCTACGAGACGTTCGCGGCCGTGGCCGAGGCGAAGGGCTGGGACAGCCTGCGTGGCAAGGTCGTGCTCACCGGGGGGCTGGGCGGGATGGGCGGTGCCCAGCCGCTGGCCGTGACCATGAACGAGGGGGTCGCGCTCTGCGTCGAGGTCGACCCGGAGCGGCTGGCCCGCCGGCTGGACACCGGCTACCTGGACGAGCAGGCCGAGGACCTGGCCGACGCCGTCGCGCGGACCGAGCGGGCGGCCGCCGCCGGCCGGGCGGTCTCCGTCGGGCTGGTCGGCAACGCCGCCGACGTGTTCCCCGAGCTGCTCGGCGCCGGCTTCCGGCCGGACGTGGTCACCGACCAGACCTCGGCCCACGACCCGCTCGGCGGCTACGTGCCCGGCGGGGTCGCGCCCGGCGACGCCCCAGCGGCCCGCGCGCAGGACCCGACCGGGTACGTCAAGCAGGCCCGCGAGTCGATGGCCCGCCATTGCCAGGCGATGGTCGGCTTCCAGCGGGCCGGCGCCGAGGTGTTCGACTACGGCAACAACCTGCGCGGGGAGGCGAGGACGGCCGGGTTCGGCGACGCCTTCGCCTACCCAGGGTTCGTGCCCGCCTACATCCGGCCGCTGTTCTGCCAGGGCAAGGGGCCGTTCCGCTGGGCCGCCCTCTCCGGCGACCCGGCCGACATCGCCCGCACCGACCGGGCGGTTCTCGAGCTGTTCGGCGACGACGAGCACCTGCGCCGTTGGCTGGAGCTGGCCGCCGAGCGGGTGCGGTTCCAGGGGCTGCCGGCCCGGATCTGCTGGCTCGGCTACGGCGAGCGCCACCAGGCCGGGCTGGCCTTCAACGAGCTGGTGGCCAGGGGCGAGCTGGCGGCCCCGATCGTCATCGGGCGCGACCACCTGGACTCCGGGTCGGTGGCCAGCCCCTACCGGGAGACCGAGGCCATGGCCGACGGCAGCGACGCCATCGCCGACTGGCCGATCCTGAACGCCCTGCTCAACACCGCCTCGGGCGCCTCCTGGGTGAGCGTCCACCACGGCGGCGGGGTCGGCATCGGCCGCTCGATCCACGCCGGGGTGGTGGTGGTGGCCGACGGCACCGACGAGGGCGCCAGGCGGGTCGAGCTGGTCCTCACCAACGACCCGGGCACCGGGGTGATGCGCCACGCCGACGCCGGCTACGCCGAGGCCCGTTCGGTGGCCAGGGAGCGGGAGATGGACCTGCCCGGCGTGGCCGGCCCGGGCGCCGGGGCCGGGCCCCCGTGACCGTTCCCACCGGGCCGGTCGACTTCCTGCTCACCGGGGCCGGGCAGCTGGTCACCTGCGACCCGGGGCTGGGGGAGGGGCCGCTCGGCCTGCTCGAGCGGGGGGTGGTGGCCGCCGCCGGCGGCCGGGTGGTCTTCGCCGGCCCGGAGGCCGGGCTGCCCGACCTGGACGTTGCCCAGGATGCGGTCCGCCTGGACGCCGGCGGGCAGGCCGTGCTGCCCGGGTTGGTGGACGCCCACACCCACCTGGTGTTCGCCGGCGACCGGGCCGACGAGTTCGCCGCCCGCCTGCGCGGGGTCGGCTACGAGGAGGCATTGGCCGCCGGGGGCGGCATCCACCGGACGGTCCGCGAGACCAGGGCCGCCGCCGACGCCGAGCTGGAGGCGGCAGCGGCCAGGCGGCTGGCCGCGGCGGCAGAGCACGGCACCACCACGCTCGAGGCCAAATCCGGCTACGGCCTCACCGTCGACGACGAGCGCCGCAGCCTGGAAGTGCTCGCCCGGCTGGCCGCGCGGTCCCCGGTGGAGGTGGTCCCGACCTTCCTCGGCGCCCACCTGATCCCGGCCGAGTTCGCCGGCGACCGGGCCGCCTACCTCGACCTGCTGGAGCACGAGATGCTGCCGGTGTGCGCGCCCCTGGCCGAGTTCGTCGACGCGTTCTGCGACCGGGGGGCGCTCACCGTCGAGGAGTCCCGGCGGGTGCTGGAGGCGGGCGCCCGCCACGGCCTTGCCGGCAAGCTCCACGCCAACGAGCTCGGCTCGACCGGCGGGGCGGCGCTGGCGGCCGAGCTCGGCTGCGTGTCAGCCGACCACCTGCTGTTCTGCGACGAGCGCGAGGCCAAGGCGCTGGCCGCCGCCGGCACGGTGGCGGTGCTGCTGCCAGGGACCAGCTTCCTGCTGCGGACCGGCAGGGCGGCCCCGGTGCAGGTGCTGCGCGACGCCGGGGTGACGATGGCCCTCGGCACCGACTGCAACCCGGGCACCTGCTACTGCGAGTCGATGCAGCTGGTGATCGCGCTGGCCTGCGTGCACGGCGGCCTCACCCCCGAGGAGGCGGTGCTGGCCGCCACCGACGGCGCCGCCAGGGCGGTGGGGCGGGGAGGCAGGGCGGGCCGGCTGGCCCCCGGCGCCGCCTGCGACCTGGTCGTGCTGGCCGGGCGGAGCTACCTCGACCTCGCCTACCACCTGGGGGTGAACCTGGCCGCGGTGGTCGTCAAGGGCGGCAGGGTGATCGCCGGCGACGGGGCCGGCGCCGCGGCGGGGGCCGGGTCGTGACCGACCACGACCGGCGAGAACGCCGGGCGAGCATGCCCGGCGCGCATGCGACGGGCCTGCCGCAGGTCGAGCAGACGACGATGCGACGCCGATGCTCGCCCGACGTTCTCCTGGAATGTGTGCCCAACGTGTCCGAGGGCCGCCGGGCCGAGGTGGTCGACCAGATCGCCGCCGCCTTCGCCGAGGCCAGTCCCGAGGTGCTGCTCCTCGACCGCTCCTCCGACCCCGACCACAACCGCACCGTCCTGACCCTCGCCGGGCCGGGCCCGGCCCTGGTCGAGGCGGCGGTGGCCGGTGCCACGGCCTGCGCCCAGCTGATCGAGCTGACCCGCCACCAGGGCGTCCACCCTCGGATGGGCGCGCTCGACGTGCTGCCGTTCGTTCCCCTCGGCGCCGCCACCAGGCTCAAGGGTGCCGCCGACCCCGATCTGGACTGCGCCGCCATCGCCGAGCGGGCCGGGCGGAGGATCGCCGCCGATGCCGGCATCCCCGTCTATCTCTACGGCGCCGCCGCCGGCCGCCCCGACCGGGCCGCCCTGCCCGCCGTCCGCGGCCGCGGGTTCGAGTCCCTCCGGGCCGCGCTGGCGGCCGAAGGCCCGGCCGCCGGTGGCCAGGGACCCGGCCGGGGGCCGGATTTTGGCGGGCCGGGGCTGCACCCGACCGCCGGGGCGACCGCGGTCGGCGCCCGGGAGGTGCTGGTCGCCTACAACGTCGACCTGGCCGACGCCGATCTCGAGCTGGCCCGCCGCATCGCCACGGCGGTTCGGGAGCGGGACGGCGGCCTGCCCGCGGTCAGGGCCATGGGCGTGGACCTGGCGGGGCGGGGGCTGGCCCAGGTGTCGATGAACCTGCTCGACTACCGGGTGACCCCGCCGGCGGTCGCCTTCGCGGCCGTGGCCGCCCTTGCCGAGCTGGCCGGGGCCCGGGTCGCCGCCTCGGAGATCGTCGGCCTGGTCCCGGCCGCCGCGCTGGCCGGCACCGACCCGGCCGACCTGCGGCTGCGCGACTTCACCCCCGATCTGCTGCTGGAGAGGCGCCTGGCCCGGGCGCTCGACACCCACGCGGAGGTGACGTGATGAGTCCTCAGAACCGGCTCGGCGAGCATGGCTGGCTCGACGCGTACGCCGCCCCGACGGTCACGCCGGGTGGTGGAAGCGCGTCGGCGGTGGCGGCCGGGCTCGGCTGCGCCCTGCTCGCCATGACGGCACGGATCGGCGCCCGCAAGGCCGAGCCGGCCGCCGCCGCGCGCCTTGGCTGGCTGGCCGGTGAGGCCGACCGGCTCCGGGCCGCCCTGGTCGAGCAGGAGCGGACCGACGCCGGCGCCTACGAGCGGATGGTGGCCACCGTCCGCGCAGCCAGAGCCACCGACGGCGACCCCGGGGCCACCAGGGCCGCCGAGGCGGCCAGGGTCGACGCCACCGAGGTTCCCCTGGCCACCGCCGAGCTGGCGGCCGAGAGCATCGGCCTGGCGTCCGAGCTGGCCGGCATGGCCCTGGCCCGTACGGCCAGCGACCAGCTGGTCGCCGCCCATCTCCTCCTGGCCGGGCTCGAGGGCGGCAGCTCGACGGTCGCCTTCAACCTGCGCCGGATAGCCTCCGGCCCGGTCCGCGACGCCCTCGCCGCCCGGCTGGCCAGCCTCGACGCCGCCCGCGGCAACGCCGCCACCCTCCTGGGCCGCCTCGCCAGCCTGGTCGAATGAACCAGGATTTCCCCAAGCCCTGGCGATCAGAAGATACTTCCCTCGGGGGGTCGAGCGGGGAGGAGTCGAGGTGACGAGCGACGTCCAGTGGCCCGACGGGACCGGCCGGACCACGGTGCAGCAAACCCCACCCGGCGACCCGGCGGCACCGCCGCCCGAACGCCGTGGGTCGCCGAGCGACCGACCTGGCGCCTACTGGACCGGCATGATCGTGCTCGCCGCCGGCCTGGCCGTCACCATCCTGACGCTCGCCACCCGGGTCACCTCGATCGTGCAGACCATCCTGCTCGCGATCCCCCTCGCCCTCATCGGGATCGGCCTTGAGCGGGTCGGCCGCGGGGTCGGCCGGGCCTCGCTGCGCTCGGTCGGGGCGATCCTGCTGGTGGTCGCCGTGATCGGCCCGCTGGCGCTGTCGCTGTCCTCGCCCGACCCGGCGGTCAGCGCCGTGTCCAGCCAGCCCGTCCCCTCCGGGGCGGCAAGGGCCGAGCTGCGGGCCACCATGGGCGGCGGCCAGCTCCGGGTCGAGTCGGAGACGCCCGGCCTGTACGCGGCCGACCTGCGCGGCCCCGGCCAGCCCAGCGTCCAGGTCACCACCGCCGACGACCTGGCCGTGCTTGACCTCCGTTCCCCGACCCAGCGGGGGATGCTGGCCCGCAACCGCGGCAACGACTGGCGGATCCAGCTCAACACCTCCCTCGCCTGGAAGGTGGACGTCTCGGCCGGCGCCGTCACCGCCGACCTCGACCTGCGCCGACTCAACCTGCGCGGCGTCACCGTCCAGTCGGGCGTGTCCCGCCTGGCCGTCCGCCTCGGCCAGCCCGCCGCCGAGGTGCCGGTCGACCTCCAGATCTCGACCGGCCTCATCGACCTCTACCTGCCGAGGGCCGCCACGGTCGAGGTCCGGGTCGACGGGCTGAGCGTCGACAACTTCCGCGACCAGGGCCTCTCCCGCGACGCCGACCTGTGGCGCGCCGAAGGCAGTGGCACCGGCCGCTACCTCGTCCGCATCCGCGCCTCCGGCGCCCGCCTCCGCATCCACCGCGAATAGCGAGCTTGCTGGGCCGATCGCCGCGGATCTACGGCCGGAGCAGCGGCATGACGACGTCGTCGACGACCGACACGACGTAGTGGTCGGGCACCGGGGCGCCGTCGGCGAGGAATCGCTGCGCCACCATGGCCGGGCCGACCTCGGCGACAAGTGGGCTGGCGGCATCGGCCCGCACCTGGCCTCGGTCAGCGGCCCGCTGCAGGACGGTGAGGAACGTGTGCTTGCGTGGGGCGAAGACGCGCTCGTGCAGCAGGCGAGTGAACGGGTGGTCCCGGTCGATCTCCGCCAGCAGGCACTGGAGGGCGCAGCCGGTCGCCGAGTTGACCATCGCCGTCATCTGCCGGAGCAGGTCGAGGAGGTCGTCACGCACACTGCCGTGGTCGGGCAGGTCGGCGATCGACGGCAGCGCGTGGTCGAGCGCGTCGACGACCAGGTCCTCCTTGCGCGGCCAGCGGCGATACAGCGCCGCCTTCCCGGTGTGCGCGCAGGCGGCGACCCCCTCCATCGTCAGGCCGGTGTAGCCAACCGTCTGGAGCTGGTCGAGGACGGCGTCGAAGATCGCGTGCTCGAGGATCTGGCCACGGCGCCGGGTGGCGGGCGGCGCGCAGGGTGGAGCCGTCGTGGGGTCCGCCTGAGCGGCCATCGTCGACCTCCAGAGCGAGATAGCGAGATAGTGAACGCTTGCGTTCTCAATACGGCCCGTGTACCGTCACTCGCATTGTGAACGCAATCGTACACTAGCCCAAGGATGGGGACAGCCATGACGGTCCTGCAGTCGGCGAGGTCGCCAGAGCCTGGTGCGGCTCGGCGCGGCTACCACCCCGCGCTCGCCCTCACCATCATCGCGGCGTCGCAGCTCATGGTCGTGCTGGACGCGACCATCGTGAACATCGCGCTGCCGCAGATCCAGCAGGCCCTGCACTTCTCCACCACCAGCCTGTCGTGGGTGCTCAACGCCTACACGCTCACCTTCGGCGGGCTGCTGCTCCTCGGCGGTCGGGCCGGCGACATCCTCGGCCGCCGCCGTGTGTTCATCTCCGGCATCCTGCTGTTCACGCTGGCCTCGTTCCTCGGGGGTCTGGCCACGTCATCCGGCTGGCTGCTGGCTGCCCGCGCCCTGCAGGGTGTCGGCGCCGCGATCGCGGCACCGACCGCGCTCTCGCTGATCACCACCAACTTCGCTGAAGGACGTGAGCGCAACCGGGCCTTCGGCGTGTTCTCGGCCGTGGCCGTGTCCGGCGGGGCCATCGGCCTGATCGCCGGCGGCATGCTCACCTCGTGGCTGTCGTGGCGGTGGGTGCTGTTCGTGAACGTGCCCATCGGCATCCTGCTCGCTGTGCTCGCCCCGCTGTTCATCGCCGAGTCCGAGCGGCAGCCGGGCAGGTTCGACCTCGGCGGGGCCCTCACCTCGACGGCGGGGATGACGGCGCTGGTCTACGGGTTCATCAGGGCAGCGCAGGAGGGCTGGAGCGACCCCGGGACGATCGGCTCGTTCGCCGCCGCCGTCGCCCTGCTGGCGATCTTCCTCTCGATCGAGACGAGGATCAGCCAGCCCATCACCCCGCTGCGCATGTTCCGCGACCGCAACCGCGCCGGCAGCTACGCCATCATGCTGGCCCTGGCCGCGGCGATGTTCGGCCAGTTCTTCTTCCTCACCTTGTTCGTGCAGGACGTGCTCGGCTACAGCCCGCTGCGGGCCGGCATCGCGTTCCTCCCCATCACCGCGGCGATCGTGCTGACCTCGCAGTTCGCCGCCCGGTCGCTGCCAAGCATCGGGCCCAAGCGCCTCATGACGGGCGGCGCCCTGCTGGCGGTCGCCGGGCTCGCGTGGCTCTCGCAGGTCTCGGTGAGCAGCGGCTACGTCGATGGGATCCTCGGCCCGATGCTGCTGTTCGGGCTGGGCATGGGCCTGCTGTTCGTGCCGCTGACGATCGTCGCGGTCTCGGGCGTTGAGCCGCACGACGCGGGCGCGGCGTCCAGCCTGCTCAACGTCACCCAGCAGGTCGGCGGCTCCCTCGGCCTGTCGATCCTGGTCACCGTGTTCGGCTCCGCCAGCCGCAACGAGGCCACCAGCCAGGTCGCGCAGTTCCTGGCCACCGCCCCGCCGGATCTCCGGGCCGTGTTCCAGCGGACCGGTCAGCTTCCGGCGCCGTACGCCGACCAGGTGCTGGCCCACGGCATCTCCACCTCCTTCGAGCTCGCAGTGGTCTTCGCGCTGCTCGCGCTGGTGGTGTCGATGGTGGTGATCCGCACCAGGGCGCCGGAGGTGGCCGCCTCGACCATGCCCGGCATGGATACCTGATCCAACCCGCACCCCCGGCCAGCGGCTCCCGATCGTCCAGCAGGGCGGCCCGCCGCCTCCGATGAGGCGGCGGGCCGCCCCTGGCCATTCCCAAGCCGTCCGGGGCTTGTGCCGTATCGGGGAAGTGCGCGACGATCTCGACGAGGGCAAGCATCATCGGTGCCCTGGAGGTGGCGAACCTGGTGGATCGAGCCCGGCGCCTCGCATACGCCTGGAGCCGCGCGATCGGGCGCCTCCCGAAGCGTCTTTTCCTGTGGGTGCTGGAACATGAATCCAATACGCGCAGACGCGATCTTGGAGAGCGCAACCTCCCGTTTGCCCAACTCACGATGGCGGTGATCCTCGGGGTCGTGATCCAAGGCACGGCGACGTCGCTGAGCCGTCAGTCCTTCCTGCGGAACTACCGAGCAGTCCTCTTGATCACCGCGTTGCTGCTCTTTGTCGAGATGTACATCGTCCTGCTCAGGTACCACGAACGGCTCCGTCTTCCATATGTCAATCTCTACATGTTCAGTGACCTGGTGATCTCGATCCTTTTCGTGTCCTGCGTCACGCTCATCGCCAATTCCTGGGACCATGAGGAAGAACTTGATACCGCGCTCCAAGTTCTGGCGCTGCTGTTCATGGCCCTTCTGATCAGGCAGGTCATCGCCTTCGTCGATCTCATCCTTCAGAGCAGGGACGTCGAGACGGTGGCTCAGTACGAGAGTAGAGACGCCCGGCTGAGCGCGATCAACCTCGATCTGGTCCTTCGGAACCAGGACCTCCGGTCGAAGCTCGCAGAGATCCATCTCATCCAGTGGGGTCTCTTTGTGCCGATGATCGCGGACCTCATCGGCGTCGGCTTCGTCCTGTGCGCGCTGCTGGTCTTCAGCATCACATGGTGGTCGTGGGTCGGACTGGTAGGTTTCCTGATCTACGAGCTGGTCATGTTCGGCCTCTTCGTCGGAGCCACAGAATCCGTTCGTCGCATGCAAGCCTCGATGGGCATCGGACCGGGCGCGGACCGGCAGGAGCGGAGCTCCCCATGAGGGTTGCAGCCGTAAAGGCCGCGCTTCCGTCGAGGCGAGTGTCGAACGAGGAGATCCTGGGCCTGGTTCGACACCACAGCGAGAAGACGTTCTCCGGCGATCTCGCCGAGGCCGTCGAGAGGATCGGTGCGCTGCTCCAGCGGTCTGGCGCGGAATCGAGGTACTGGCTCGGCGCCGACGAGACCGCGATCGGCCTGACGGCAAGAGCCGTAGCTGAGGCGCTGAGCGCGGCCGACTGCGACAGACGCGAGATCGATCTCCTCATCTACACGGGCATCGACCGAGGCTTCGTCGAACCCGCAAACGCCTATTTCGTCGCCCAGGCCGTCGGCATGGAGCGCGTGCACTGCTTCGACGTCCTCGACGCCTGCAACGGCTGGTCACGCAGCGTTCAGCTGGTCTACGCGCTCTTCAAGGCCGGAATGTACCGCCGAGCGCTGCTGGTCAGCAGCGAGTTCCCGCTCTTCGAGGGCGGTCCGATCTATCCGGACCTCTTCGAGCTCCGGACCGCAGAGGATGTCAGCCGGTCGTTCGCTGGCTTCACCCTCGGTGAAGGGGTTGCGGCGACTGTGCTGTCGCGCGACCCCGAATGCCAGTGGGAATTCCATTTCGCATCTCGGGCCGACCTCGCCGCGCTGTGCACCGTTCCGCTGCCTGGCTACGAGCGCTATTCGGCGCCTTCTGGTTACCTCCCACCCAACGGGCTCATGCGATTCTCGTCAGACGGCGGGCGAATGTTCAGCGAGAGCAGGCGGGAGATCACCAAGCTCTTCCTTGAGCTATCGATACGGACTGAGGACATCGTGGCGATCTTCCCGCACGCGGCCATAGTTCGAGACTGGGTCGAGGGTGCAGCCGCGCTCGGGGTCGACCGGCTGATCTACAACATCTACCCGCATTGCGGGAACCTTGCCTCGGCCTCCGTGCCGGTCGGGATCGCCCTGGCCGCTGATGACGGGCGCATTCGGCGGGGTGACCGGCTGGTGTGCGTGACCGGCAGCGCGGGCATGTCCTTCGCCGCCTACTCGCTGGTTTTCTGAGCTTGCCGGATCCCGAACGGTCCCGGGTGCGCAGCGCCGTCGAGGCGTCCGACGTTAGGCCCGGCAGGCCTCCAGCAGCCGCACCGGGCGGGCGAACCCCTTGAGCCGCAGCTCCCCCAACTCAACGAAGCTCACGCCCTTGGGCGGGGCCGACTCGGCCACGCCCTGGCTGACCAGCACCTGGCCCGGGCTGGCTTGGGCGGCGATCCGGGCGGCCAGGTTGACGGTGCGGCCGAAGAAGTCGCCACCCTGGACCACCACCGGCCCGGCCGCCACCCCGACGTGCACCGGCGGCAGGCCGGCCTGGGGGAGCTGCTCCACCATCCCCAGCGCCGCCAGCACCGCCCCCGCCGGCTCCCGGAACTGGACCATCACCCCGTCACCCAGCCACTTCACGGGCACCCCGCCGTGCTCGCGCGCGGACCGGTTGACCAGCACCGCCAGGGTCTCGGCCAACGCGGCGGCGGCCGCATCGCCCTGCTCCTCGGTGAGCCGGGTGTAGCCCACCAGGTCAAGGAAGCACATCGCCGGGACCCGCCCGGGCCGCCCGAGCATGCCGGCCGCCTCCAGCTCGTCCTCGATGCGCTCGACCAGGCCCTCGGTCCACAGCAGCTCCTGCTGCCGGCGGTAGATAGCCAGCATCGCGGGGTCGACCAGCGGCAGAAAGTCGACGCTCAGCCTGGCGGCCAGCTCCATGGCGGTCCGCTGGTCGGCGCCGGACGCCAGCATCGGCCCCTAGAACCGCGCCTGCCAGACCTCTTTCTCGACCCTGGCGATCAGGCGCATGCCCTCGGCGTAGCCGCGGCCGAGCCGGGTCGACCAGAGCTGGTCCAGGATGCCGGTGGAAAGGCCGAG
>DATHIG010000168.1:0-3419 GCA_035490035.1 Actinomycetes bacterium | reverse complement strand
TCGTGGTCGCCAGGGTCCAGGCGGTCGACGGCATCACCAGGACGTTGACCTGTCCTGTAGTGCACCTCTAGCTGCGCTCCACCTGACGCGGTCCCTGGTTCATTCGGGGGGGAGTCCTCTCCCCCGAACCCCCCCAACGGCGACCAGCCAGTCGATCGCCTTGGTTAAGGTCTCCAGATCCGCCGGCTCGATGGCTGGGAACATGGCGATGCGCAGCTGGTTGCGCCCCAGCTTGCGGTAGTACTCGGTGTCGACGATCCCGTTGGCCCGCAGCGCCCGCGAGACGGCACCGGCGTCGACCCCCGGGTCGAGGTCGACGGTGGCCACGGTGTGGCTGCGCTTGGCCGGGTCGGTCACGAACGGGGTCGTGTAGCTGCTGGCCTCAGCCCAGCCGTACAGGATCCCGGCCGACTCGTCGCAGCGCTTGGTCGCCCAGGCCAGCCCGCCCTGCCGGTTCAGCCAGTCCAGCTGCTCCAGCAGCAGGAACAGGGTGGCCAGGGCCGGGGTGTTCAGCGTCTGGTCGGCCCTCGACCGCTCGAGCGCCACCCGGAGGCTGAGCGTCGCCGGGATGAAGCGCCCTGAGGCGGCGAGCGCCTCGGCCCGCCCGATCGCCGCCGGCGACAGCAGGGCCAGCCACAGTCCGCCGTCGGCCGCGAACGACTTCTGGGGGGCGAAATAGTAGACGTCGAACTCGCGCGGGTCGACCGGCAGGCCGCCGGCCCCCGAGGTGGCGTCGACGCACACCAGGCCAGCGGCCCCCGGCGGGCGGCGCACCGGCATGGCCACCCCGGTCGAGGTCTCGTTGTGGGTGAGCGCGTACAGGTCGACGGCCGGGTCGGGCCGCGGCTCGGGGTGGCTCCCGAACGGGCTGGCGAGCAGCTCGGGTTGGTCGAGGTGGGGAGCGGCAGTGGCGGCGGTCGCGAACTTGGCCGAGAACTCACCGAACACCAGGTGCTGGCTGCGCCGCTCGATCAGCGAGAAGATGGCCAGGTCCCAGAACAGCGTCGTGCCGCCGTTGCCGAGGGCGACCTCGTAGCCGGCCGGCAGCTCGAACAGCTCGGCCAGCCCGGCCCGGATGCGGCCGACCACCGAGCGGACCGGTGGCTGGCGGTGACTGGTCCCAAGGTAGGTTGGCGCGGCCGCGGCCAGGGCGGCCACCGCCTCCTGGCGGACCTTGGACGGCCCGCTGCCGAAGCGGCCGTCGCGGGGCCGCAGCTCGTCCGGCAGGATCAGGGTGGATTTCCGGTCGTTCATGCAGCCACTCTATCCTCGCTCGACCATCCGCAGACCCCGGAGGCAACACCGTGCCCAGGATCTCCCGCCGCGTCGCCGCCATCGCCGAGTCGGCCACGCTGGCCATCGACGCCAAGGCCAAGGCGCTCAAGGCCGCCGGGGAGGACGTGATCGGCTTCGGCGCCGGTGAGCCGGACTTCCCCACTCCCCACCACATCGTCGAGGCTGCCGTGGCCGCCTGCCACCAGCCGAGGTTCCACCACTACACCCCGGGCCCAGGCCTGCCCGAGCTGCGGGCGGCGATCGCGGCCAAGACGGCCCGCGACTCCGGCCTGCGGGTCGACCCGAGCCAGGTGCTGGTCACCAACGGCGGCAAGCACGCCCTGTTCCAGGCGTTCGCCACCCTGCTCGACCCGGGCGACGAGGTCCTGCTGCCGTCCCCCTACTGGGTCACCTATCCCGAGGCGATCTCCCTGGCCGGGGGCGAGCCGGTGATCGTGCAGACCGACCTGTCGACCGGCTTCCGGGCCCGGGTCGAGCAGCTGGAGGCGGCCACCACCGAACGGACCAAGCTGCTGGTGTTCGTCTCCCCCTCCAACCCGACCGGTGCCGTCTACCGGCGGGAGCAGGTGGAGGCGATCGGCCGCTGGGCCGCCGGCCGCGGGCTGTGGGTGCTGACCGACGAGATCTACGAGCACCTGGTCTACGGGGAGGCCGAGTTCTCCTCCGTGCCGGTGGTGGTGCCGGAGCTGGCCGACCGCTGCGTGGTCGTCAACGGGGTGGCCAAGACCTACGCCATGACCGGCTGGCGGGTCGGCTGGCTGCTCGGCCCGCCCGACGTGGTCAAGGCGGCCACCAACCTCCAGAGCCACGCCACCTCCAACGTGGCCAACATCTCCCAGGCGGCCGCCCTTGCCGCCGTCTCCGGCGACCTGCAGGCGGTGGTCGAGATGCGGGCCGCCTTCGACCGCCGCCGCAGGCGCATGCTGGAGCTGCTGCGGGCCATCCCCGGCGTCACCTGCGTCGAGCCCCAGGGCGCCTTCTACGCCTTCCCGTCGCTGGAGGGGGTGCTCGGCCGGGAGCTGCGCGGCCAGACGCCGGCGACCAGCATGGAGCTGGCCGACCTGCTCCTTGAGGAGGCCAAGGTGGCGATCGTGCCCGGCGAGGCCTTCGGCGCCCCCGGCTACGCCCGCCTCTCCTACGCGCTGGGCGACGACGACCTGGTCGAGGGCGTCACCCGGATCGGCAAGCTGCTGGCCGAGTCGCGCCCTAGCTCGTGACCGAGGGGTCGGGGCCCTGGTCGTCGTCTGCGGCGGGGGCCATGGCGACCTCGACGACGGCCAGGCTGGCCCCGCCTTCCCCGTGGCTGTGGACGGTGAGCGTGAGGCTGCCGGCGTCCTCGGCCAGACCAGGCCGGAAGGTCAGCTGGTGGAGTCGGAGCAGGCGCCCGCCGCTGGAGGCGGCGCCGGCCAGCTCGTACTCCATGCCGGCGGCATCGGTGACCCGCCAGTCCAGATCGACCTCGGGCATGGGCGGCGCCGTCGGCGGGTCCTCGGGCAGCAGGGCGTAGCGCAGGTCGATCCAGCCCGACCAGATCTCCAGCGCGACCAGCACCAGCCGGTAGCCGCGGTGGCGGACGACCTCGCGGGCCAGCGGCACGACCCGGACCAGCTCGGCCGGCGCCAGCTCCTGGTAGGCGCCAGGCCCGCCGGCGACCATGGCGATCGGCGGCTGGCCGCTCCGGCCGGCCTGCTCGCCTGGAACCGGGCCGGCCGTGCCGAGGATCCGCTTGACCTCCTGCCGTACCCGTTCCAGGTCGCCGCCGAGCTCGACCAGCACCTGGGCGGCGACACCCTCGCCCTCGCGGATGAGCCCGAGCAGGATGTGCTCGGTGCCGATGTAGTTGTGGCTGAGCTGCAGCGCCTCACGCAGCGAGAGCTCCAGCACCTTCTTGGCCCTTGGGGTGAATGGGATGTGGCTGGGTGACTGCTCGTCGCCGCGGCCGATGATGTCCTCGACCCGCGCCCTGACGGCGTCCAGCGAGATGCCAAGGGACTGCAGCGCCCTGGCCGCGACCCCGTCCCCCTCCTGGATCAGCCCGAGCAGGATGTGCTCGGTGCCGATGTAGTTGTGATTGAGGAGCCGAGCCTCCTCCTGCGCGAGCACGACGACGCGTCGAGCCCGGT
>DATHIG010000167.1:0-2236 GCA_035490035.1 Actinomycetes bacterium | reverse complement strand
CGAGGTCCAGCCGACCCTGTTCTTCGCCGTGCCCCGCATCTGGGAGAAGATCCGGGCCACGGTCGAGATCAAGATGGCCTCGGCCTCGCCGCTGAAGCGGGCCAGCTACCGGCTGTGGATGGGCCAGGCGACCAGGATCGGGGCCGAGCTGGTTGCCAACGGCGGCAGCCACACGCGCTCGACCCGGCTGCGCTACGCCCTGGGCTACCCGTTCCTGTTCCGGTCCCTGCGCCGGCGCCTCGGCCTGCAGCGCTGCCGCTTCGCCGGCTCGGGGGCGGCGCCGATCGCCCCCGAGCTGCTGCAGTGGTTCTTCGGGCTCGGGGTCGTCATCCACGAGATCTACGGCATGACCGAGAACAGCGCCGTGGCCACCGCCGACCGCTCCGGCCGGGTCAAGGTCGGCACCGTCGGCGAGCCCCACCCCGGCGTCGAGGTCCGCGTCGACGACGAGCTGGGGGAGATCCTCACCAGGCACCCAGGGGTGTTCGCCGGCTACTGGGGCAAGCCCGACAGGACCGCGGAGGTGGTGGAGGCCGACGGGTGGCTGCGCACCGGCGACGTCGGCGAGTGGGTCGACGGCACCCACCTCAAGATCGTCGACCGGCTCAAGGACATCATCATCACCTCCGGGGGCAAGAACGTCTCCCCCTCCGAGATCGAGAACTCGCTCAAGTTCTCCCCCTATGTCCGCGAGGCGGTGGTGGTCGGTGACGGCCGCCCCTACCTGACCGCCCTGGTCGGCGTCGAGCTGGACACGGTCGGGGAGTGGGCCCAGCGCCGGCGCATCCCCTACACCACCTACCGCGACCTGTCGGAGAAGCCGGAGGTGCTGGCCCTGGTCCAGGAGGTGGTGGACGAGACCAACCGGCGGCTGGCCCGCTCCGAGACCATCAAGCGGTTCCGGGTCATCCCCAAGGAGCTCGACCACGAGGACGGCGAGCTGACCGCCACCCAGAAGGTCAAGCGGGCCGCCATCGCCACCGCCTTCGGCGACCTCATCGAGGACATGTACCGGGGTGGCCGCTAATGGAGGAGTTCTTGTCCTCGACGGTCCGCGGCCTGGCCCAGGGGTCGCTGTACACCCTGCTCGGCCTCGGGTTCGTGATCGTCTACCGCGGCACCGGGGTGGTGAACTTCGCCCAGCCGGCCCTGATGATCCTCGGCGCCTACTGGACCTCCTACTTCGCCCTGGTCGTCGGGCTCGGCTTCTGGCCGGCCCTGGCCGTGGCCGTGCTCGTGACCGCCCTCATCGGGGCTGCGGTGGAGCGGGTGGCGCTACGACCCATGGTCGGTGAGCCGGTGTTCTCGGCCACCATGGTCACCGTCGGGGTGTTCATCGTGCTCCAGGTGGTCGCCGGCGACCTGATCGGGCTGGAGCTGCGCCAGGTCGGCCACCCCTGGGGGCTGGAGCGGACGGAGGTCGCCGGGGTGGTCGTGTTCCACTCCGATCTGGCCAAGCTGGCCGTCACCGCCACGGTGGTCGCCCTGCTCTGGCTGTTCCTGACCCGCTCCCGCCTCGGCCTGGCCATGCGGGCCACCGCGGCCAGCCAGGAGACCGCCCTCGCCCTCGGGGTGCCCGCCGGGCGCATGTTCGGGCTGGCCTGGGCGATCTCGGGGGCCCTGGCCGCGGTCGCCGGGATGCTGGTAGCGACGGGCGGTGCCGGGTTCAGCCAGGCCACCACCCTGGTCGCCCTCAAGGCGCTGCCCGCGATCGTCCTCGGCGGCCTGGACTCGGTGCCCGGGGCGGTCATCGGCGGCCCGATCATCGGACTGGCCGAGTCCTACACCAAGACCTACCAGGCCGACCTGTTCCCATGGGCCGGCAACAACGTCGACCAGGTCGTGCCGTACGTGGTCATGCTGGTCGTGCTGCTGGTCCGCCCCTATGGACTGTTCGGCACCCGGGAGGTGGAGCGGGTGTGAGGGGCCGACCCGAGCTGTTCACCAGCTACCAGCGCGACCAGGCGCCGCTCAACACTCCGGCCAAGCGGGTCTCGCTGGCGCTGCTGCTGGGCGGCCTGCTGGTGTTGCCGTTCAGCGTCACCGCCGAGCTGACCGCGCTCGGCGCCACCGCCCTGCTGTCGGCGGTGGCCGCGATCGGCCTCAACCTGGTCACCGGGTACGCCGGCCAGGTGTCGCTCGGGCACGCCTTCTTCCTCGGCCTCGGCGCCTACACCGCGGCTGTGCTCTCCGGCGACCCAAACGGCCGCGTCCTCGGCTACGGCCTCGACATGGC
>DATHIG010000166.1:0-6207 GCA_035490035.1 Actinomycetes bacterium | reverse complement strand
GAGCGGATCCGAGTGCTGATCGCCGATCCCCACCCCGCCACGCGAGCCGGGGTGCGGGCAGTCCTGGAGGACGACGGGTTGCAGGTGTGCGCCGAGGTCGCCGACGCGGGCGCGGCGGTCAAGGCCGCGCTGCGCGAGCGTCCGGACCTGTGCCTGGTGGACGTTGCCGTGCCCGGGAACGGGATCGCGGCTGCGCAGGCGATCATCTCGAGCCTGCCGGACACCGCGGTGGTCATGCTCGCCGGCTCCCGCAACGACGATGACCTGTTCGACGCTCTGCGTGCGGGCGCCGTCGGCTACCTACCCAAGGAGACTCGCCCGGAGCGCCTACCGCATGCGCTCCGCGGCGTGCTCGCGGGCGAGGCGGCCGTGCCGCGCTATCTCGTCGCGCGGGTGATCCAAGGCCTCCGCGAGCGCGGCCGGCGCCGCCGGCTGCCCTTGCTCGGCCGCCAGAGCGTGGAGCTGACGAGCCGCGAGTGGGAGGTGCTCGACCTGCTGTGTGAGGGGCTGAGCACCCACGAGATGGCCGAACGCCTGTTTGTCTCCCAGGCCACGATCCGCACCCATGTCGCCGCCGTTGTGAAGAAGCTGCGCGTGCCCGACCGCGAGGCTGCCGTCCGGCTGCTCGAGGGACGCTGACAAGGGCCGACCCCGTCCCCTACCGTGCGCCGGGTCGGCCGTTGCCGCTGCCTACGTATGCGTGTCGAGAAACCTCGACACCGAATCCCCTCACCAGGCCATAGGCGACCATTGTCCGGATCACTACTGTCGTCTTGACCCAGCTCAAGCGACGGAGGCACCGTGGTCCATTCCGCATCTCTGAGATACCCGAAGCTCACCATGGCGCTCGCCACCCTGCTGGGGTTGGTCGCCACCCTCGTCCAGCTCACCCCGGCGTTGGCGTCCTCGGTGACCTCGGCGTCCTTCACCGGAGGCACAGGGACGGTGAGTGTGTCCGGCACGTTGTACGCCAAGAACGGCGGGGCGCTCACGCTCACGGTGGCCACGTCATCCGACACCAAGTGCGTCCAGCTCACCGGCGCCTACACGGGCCGCCAGACCTCCAGCACGGCCAGGTCGTCGTGGACGTTCCCGCTGGTGGCCGGCACCGGCAACGGCGTGCAGACCGTGACGGCGAGCGCCTCACCGAACTTCAACGCCAACAACTGCACCGGCCAGTCGCAGAGCCCGGCCACCGCCGCCTTCGTCCTCGACAACACCGGCCCGACCGTCACCGCCGCCCTCTCCCCCACACCCAACGCCGCGGGCTGGAACAACGCCAACGCCACGATCACCTGGAGCGCGACCGACGCCGGTGCCGGCGTGGCCAGCGGCCCAACACCGGCGACCGACAACGTGACCGCGAACACCGCCGGTGTCACCAAGACGTCCAGCGCAACCGACCGGCTGGGCAACGCCGCCGGCGCCTCGGTCGCCGTCAAGCTGGACAAGACCGCGCCGACGATCAGTGGCAGCCGCAGCCCGGTGGCCAACGCGAACGGGTGGAACAACACCGACGTGACCGTGAGCTTCGCCTGCTCCGACGCGCTGTCGGGCATCAGGAGCTGCTCCGGGACGACCACGCTTGCCAGCAACGGTGCCAACCAGTCACGCCTGGGCGCCGCGACCGACAACGCCGACAACACCGCAAGCGCCACGGTGGGGCCGGTCAACATCGACAAGGTGGCCCCGGCCTTGAGCGGGGCCCCAACGACGAGCGCCAACCCGGCCGACTGGTATTCCGGCGATGTCACCATCGGCTGGACCTGCTCCGACGCGCTCTCCGGGATCGACGGGGCCTGCCCTGCCGACAGCACGATCAGCGGCGAAGGCACGGGCAGGACGGCAGCCGCGTCGGTCCGCGACAGGGCGGGCAACACGACCGCCGCCGGCAGCCCGCCCGTCAACATCGACAAGACGGCGCCGACCACGACCGCGTCGGCACCGGGCGACTGGAACAACGACGAGGTCACCATCAGCCTGAGCGCCGACGACGCCCTCTCCGGGGTCAAGGCCACCCACTACCGGCTCGACGGCGACGCGGAGCAGACCGGCACGAGCCTCTCCATCAGCGCCGGCGGCGTCCACACGCTGGAGTTCTGGAGCGTCGACAAGGCTGACAACGTCGAGGCCGCCAAGACCGTTCAGGTCAAGATCGACAAGACACCGCCGGCCATCAACCACAGCCAATCGCCTGCAGCCAACGCCAACGGCTGGAGCAACAGCGACGTGACGGTCACGTTCACCTGTTCCGACGCCCAGTCGGGCATCGCGAGCTGCACCGACTCGCAGACGCTGACCACCGAAGGCAAGGACCAGCCGGTGACGGGGACTGCCGAAGACAACGCCGGCAACAAGACGACCGACCCGGCGACCGTCTCCATCGACAAGACCGACCCGACGATCAGTGCGAGCGCCGACCGCGCCGCCAACGCCAACGGCTGGTATTCCGATGACGTCACGGTCGGCTTCCACTGCTCCGACGCGCTGTCGGGCATTGACACCTGCCCAGCGTCCAGGACCCTCGGCGAGGGCGCCGACCAGAGCGTGAGCGGCGCCGCGACCGACGCGGCGGGCAACGCCGCAAGCGACGGGGTGACCGGGATCAACATCGACAAGACGGCCCCGTCGCTCGACGGTGCCGCTACCACCGTCTCGAACGGCTACGGCTGGTACGCCGAGGACGTCACCGTGGACTGGATCTGCTCGGACCGGCTGTCGGGCCTCGCCGACGGCTGCCCGGCTGCCAGCACCATCACCGGGGAGGGCAGCGACCTCTCGGCCAGCGCGACGATCGGCGACCACGCGGGCAACTCGACCAGCGAGACGGTCGCGGGGATCAAGATCGACCGTACCGCCCCGAGCACCTCGGCGGACGCTCCCGGGCCGCTGGACAGCGGCTGGTATGCCGGTGCGGTGGAGGTAACCCTCACCGGCGTGGACCGCCTCTCGGGCGTCGAGGCGACCTACTACCGGCTGGACGACGGTGCCGCGCAGACCTACGACGGTCCCTTCCACCACAGCTTGAAGGGCAGCCACACGATCACCTACTGGAGCGTCGACCGGGCCGGCAACCTCGAGGACCAGACGGCCGACGGCCACAGCATCACCCTCAAGATCGATGGCGTCCCGCCCACGATCACGCCGAGCCGGTCGCCGGCGGCAAACGCCAACGGCTGGAACAACACCCCGGTCCTGGTGGGCTTTGCCTGCGACGACGCCGAGTCGGGGGTCGCCGGGTGCGTCGGCGGCGGCCTGCTCGAGAACGAGGGCGCCGGCCAGAGCGTGACCGGCAGTGCGCAGGACAACGCCGGGAACAACAGCCAAGCGACAGTCGACGACATCAACATCGACCTGACCCAACCGAATCTGGCTGGAGCGCCGACCACCGTCCCCAATGCCGACGGCTGGTACAACGGCGACGTGACGGTCAACTGGATCGCCTCCGACGGGCTGTCGGGCATCGACACCAGCACACAGCCCGATGACAGCACCATCACGGGCGAAGGCGCCGACCTCGGCGCCGGGCCGGTGAGCGTGGCCGACCAGGCGGGCAACACCGCCAGCGCGTCGCTCGGCGGCATCAAGATCGACCGCACACCCCCGACGGTCAACGGCGGCCCCATCACCCGGCCCAGCAGCGACGGCTGGTACAACACCGATGTCGTGGTCGACTTCATCTGCGGCGACAACCTATCCGGCGTCGCCTCCTGCCCAACCAGCAAGGTGCTCAGCGGGGACGGTGCAAACCAGAGCGTCACCAGCGACCCCGCGACCGACTACGCGGGCAACTCGGCGCCCGGCAAGACTGTCGGCGGCATCAACATCGACGGCCAGGCGCCCCAGACCAAGGCCGACAACCTGTGCACGGCCACCAACGGGTACTGCACCGGGGCCACCGCCACCGTGACCCTCCGCGCCACCGACATCGGCCCAGCCGGCGTCAAGGAGATCCGCTACCGCGTCAACGGCCAGACCGAGCAGGTAGCGGCCGGGACCAGCGTCGACGTGAACGTCCCCCTGAACGGCAGCGGCAACGCGACCGTGGACTACTACGCAATCGACAAGGCCGGCAACCAGGAGCCGAACAATACGATCGCGCTCAAATACGACAACATCGCTCCGACCGTGACGCACTCGCTGACCCCTGCGCCGAACGCCGCGGGCTGGAACGCCGGCGATGTGACCGTCCGCTTCAGCGCCAAGGACGACGACACGGGCTCCGGCGTCGACCCCGGCTCGACCACCGCCGACGTACTGGTCGGCGACGAGACCAGCGGACGGGTCGTCAGCGGCCAGGCCAAGGACACCGCCGGCAACGTCGGCACCGACTCGGTGACTGTCAAGCTCGACAGGACGCCACCGGCCATCAGCGGCGCGGTCGTCTCGGGGACGGTCGGGTCCAACGGCTGGTACACCGGCCCAGTGACGGTGCACTTCACCTGCTCCGACGCCCTGTCCGGCGTGGCGGTCTGCCCGGAGGACGTGACCCTGACCGGCAACGGCGCCGACCAGTCGGTGAACGCCGCGGCGGTTGACAACGCTGGCAACGCCAGGAGCGCGACCGTCGACCACCTCAACATCGACGCCGAGGCCCCGACCATCAGCGCGCTCAGCCTGAAGGACGGCGGCATCTACACCCTCGGCGCGGTGCCGGCGGCCTCGTGCGCCGCAAGTGACGACCTCTCGGGTGTTGCCTCGTGCGCAGTCGGGCTGAGCGGCGGGCTCACGAGCGGCGTCGGCACCTTCGCCTTCACCGTGACCGCCACCGACAAGGCCGGCAACACCGTGACGCGAACCGGCACCTACCGGGTGATCTACCGGTTCGACGGGTTCCTGCAGCCCATCAACGACACCGCCCACCAGGTCGACACCAACGTCAGCATCTTCAAGGCGGGCAGCACCATCCCGGCGAAGTTCCAGCTCAAGACGAGCGACGGGACCGTCGTCCAGCCAACCAGCCTGCCGCAGTGGGTCACCCCTCCAAAGGGCAGCCCGACGACCGCACCGGTGGACGAGTCCACCTACAGTGACCAGCCGAGCAGCAGCGGCACCTACCGCTGGGACTCCAGCGGCCGGCAGTACATCTACACCTGGGGGACCTCCAGCGGCCAGAAGGGTTTCTACTGGCGCCTCGGCGTCCAGCTGGACGACGGGCAGACCTACATGGTGAACATCGGCCTGCGCTGACCCGACGAACCCGAGGGCTGGGCCGGTGCCTTGCGGCACCGGCCCAGCCGGACGCGGTGCCGTCCCTGACTACCTGCTGGAGCACCTTTCATTTCGGCGGCTCGCCCAGGTACTGGTGGACGAGCTGGACGGCGACGGCGCCCTCGCCGACGGCCGAGGCGACCCGCTTGACCGAGCGGTGGCGCACGTCGCCGGCGGCGAACACCCCGGGGATGCTGGTCTCCAGCAGCAGCGGGGGCCGCTGGTGGGGCCAGCCGGCCGGCGGCCCGCCCGGACTGAGTAGGTCGTGGCCGGTCAGGATGTAGCCGCGGTCGTCGCGCTCCACTCCGGCCAGCCACTCGGTGCGCGGCTCGCCGCCGATCATCACGAACAGGGCTGCCGCGGGCACTTCCTCGGTCGTGGTGTCACCCCGGCGCTGGAGCCGCAGGCCCTCCAGGCGCCAGCTGCCGAGCCCGTCGACCACTTGGGTACCTAGCCGGACGGCCACGTTGGGGGCCTGCTCGAGCTCGCGGACCAGGTAGTCGGACATGCTCGCGGCCAGGTCGGGCCCGCGGACCAGCAGGGCCACCGAGGCCGCGTACTTGGCCAGGTGCAGCGCGGCCTGGCCGGCGGAGTTGCCGGCTCCGACCACGAACACGTCCTGGCCCTGCATGGCCTTGGCCTCGGCTCCGGCCGCGCCGTAGAACACCCCCGCTCCGACCAGCGCCTCCAGCCGCGGCACCCCGAGGCGCCGCCACGACACGCCGGAGGCCACCACCACGGCCTGCGCCGCGACCTCGCTCCCCTCCGAGAGCCGCACCAGGCGCCGGTGGCCGTCGGCGCGCAACCCGGTCGCCCGCTGGGCCAGGACCAGGTTGGCCCCGAACAGCCATGCCTGCTCCAGTGCCCGGTTAGCCAGATCCCCGCCGCCGATCCCGCGCGGGAAGCCCAGGTAGTTGCGGATCATGGCGCTGGTGCCGGCTTGGCCGCCGGCCGCCTGCGGCTCCACCACCAGCGTGTCCAGGCCCTCGGAGGCGG
>DATHIG010000165.1:0-4889 GCA_035490035.1 Actinomycetes bacterium | reverse complement strand
CTGCCCGACGTCCTGCTGCTGCTGGCCGCCGGCCAGGCGGTCGTGACCCACGTGGCGGTGCTCACCGACCGGACCGGAGCCGAGATGGCGGCCAGGGGGGCCGACAACCTCGGCCGGACCGAGCGGGTCGAGGGCCGCGTCACCCCCCACATCCACAAGGCGCAGTCCGGTGGCTGGTCGCAGCCGCGCCATCACCACCGGGCCGAGGCCCTGTGGGAGTCCAACGCCGGCGAGGTGGCCGACGCGCTCACCCGGCTCGTCGACCAGGTCCGACCCCGGTTCGTGGCCGCCGCTGGTGACGTGCGCGCCCTGCAGCTGCTGCGCGAGCAGGCCCCCAAGCGGGTGCGGGAGCTGCTCCGGGTGGTCGGTGGCGAGTACGGCTCCCTCGACGCGGTCTTCGCCGAGGCCGACAAGCTGGTCGCGGCCACCGTCGAGGCCGACAACCAGGCACTGCTCGAGCGCTTCGCGGAGGAGCGGGGCCAGGGAGACCGGGCGGTCGAGGGCGCCGCCGCCACCTTGGCCGCACTCGGTCGCGGCCAGGTCGAGACGTTGCTGCTCGGCGGCCTGTTCCTCGACGACGAGCGAACGGCCTGGTTCGGGCCGGCCCTGACCGACGTCGCCCTGGACCGCGACGCGTTGGCCACCCTTGGCATCACCGAGCCGGTCGAGGGCCGGCTGGTCGACGTGGCCGTCCGCGCCGCCCTCGGCACCGGCGCCGACGTCCGCGTGCTCGATCCGGTCGACCAGGCGCGCCCCAGTCTCATCGACCGGGAACCGGACCTCGAGGCCCTCGCGCCCCCTGGCCCCGCCGAGGGGCTCGGCGCGCTACTGCGCTTCGCGGTCGGGGCGTAGGCCCTCGGCCGGCCCCGGCCCGGGCCCGAGGAGGGCGGAGGCGGCCGGCTCGGCGTAGGTCACGCCCGCGAGCCGCTCGCCGTCGAAGGTCAAGCTGGTCACGCTGCCCAGGGTGCAGCGACGCCGTCCCGGCCAGTGGGCGAGGCGGCGGCGCTCGAACGCCAGCCGGGCCACCCAGATCGGTGCCTGGTGGGAGACCAGCACGGCGTGACCGCCGGCGAACTCGTCCCTTGCCGCCTCGACCACCGCGTGGACCCGCTCCACCATGTCGAGGTTGCGCTCGCCCCAGGACGGAGCTCGTAGGTTGCGGAGCTTCCACCACAGTCCGGGGTGCCGCAGGATGTACCAGGCGACGTTGCCGGCGACCCCCTCGAAGACGTTGCTGGTCTCGATCAGGCGCAGCTCGGTGCGGACCTCGAGGCCGTGGGCGGCGGCGATCGGCCCGGCCGTCTGCTGGGCCCGTTCCAGGGGGCTGGCCAGCACCGCGACCAGCGGGAGGCCGGCGAAGTGCCGGGCCAGCAGCTCGGCCTGGGCCCGCCCCCGCCTCGACAGGTGGTACCCGGGCAGCCGGCCGTAGAGCACCCGACGAGGATTCTCCACCTGCCCGTGGCGGACCAGGTGGATGACGGTCTCAGGCACGCGCTGATCCTCGAGGTCTGGGGACGGCGGCTGTGATGGTAGCAGCGGCTCCAACGGCGGTCGGACCGGCCCCCGCCTATGCTGCCGGTATGGCGATTCGAGGACAGCGGGGCCCGCACCGGTGAGCCGGCGGGTCCGGGGGACCGCCGCGGTGGTCCCCCGGTGAATCGGGGGGGTCCGGGGGACCGCCGGGTTGGTCCCCCGGTGAATCGGGTGCGGCGCCCCGCGCTCGCCCACCCGACGGACCGGCCGCCACCGGAGGCGCCGAACCGGCCGGGCTGGGTGCCGCGGCGACCCGCCGCCGGTGGCGGGTCAGGCCCGCCAGAGGGCCTGGACGGCCCGAGCCTCAAGCCCCAGCCGGCGGCCAGGCCGGCCTGGGTGACCCCGGCCGGCCTGGCCGCCATGGCCGTGGTCTACCCGGCCGCCTTCCACTTCCGGGTGGTGCCGTTCTGGCCGGCGATCACGGTCCTCTCGGCCATCTCCTGGTGGGTGGCCTGGCACCCGTACCTGCCGACCCGGCTGCGGCCGACCTGGCGGCTGGTGACCATGGGCGTGCTCTCCGGCGTGGTCCTGTACGCCCTGTTCCTCGCCGGCGCCCTGGTCGTGCAGTTGACCCCGCTGTGGCCGCGCGTCCAGGACGTGGTCGAGCTGGCCAGGTCGACCGCCCCGGGTGCGGTGGCCGCGCTGGTGATCGTCCTTGGGACCTCGCCGAGCGAGGAGGTGCTGTGGCGGGGAGCGGTGTTCGCCCGCCTGACCAGGCGCTATGGCCCGGGATGGCGGCCGGTGATCGCCACCACCCTGCTCTACGCCCTGTTCGTCGGCCTCTCGGGCAGTCTGGTGCTGCCCCTGGCCGCCCTGGTCTGCGGCACCGTGTGGGCCAGGCAGCGCCAGGTCACCGGCAGCATCGTCCCCAGCCTGGTCTCCCACGCGCTGTGGTCGCTGCTGATGTTCCTCTACATCCCCGGCCTGCGCGGCCTCTGACCGGCCTCCGGAAACAGGCAAGGCCCCGTACACGGGGCCTCATCGCGCACGCGCCCACCAGGGCACGGGAAGAGCTGTTCAGATCGAGACGGCGGTCAGTTCTTGAAGGCGTCCGGGGAGTAGTTCCACGGCTGCCCGCGGGCGATCTGGAACCGGCTGCCCACGTCGGGGTCGCGGTCGATGCCGACGATCTGCTGGCACTTGGGGCACTTCCAACGCTCGAACCCGTAGGCCGAGCTCTCCAGCTCCATGCGCGAGCCGCACTTGTCACAGACCTCGCGCTGCAGGGTCGGGGTGGCGGTGCCAGTCTCGTCGGTGCTCATCTCGTCGTCTCCTTGCTCCCCCCGGTCGATGCCGGGACGCACCACCAGCATGGCCTAACTCAGTCGATCTTGCATCCCTTCGCCGGCAACTTCCGCATACCGATCTGGTATCCGCCGCCTCGGCTAGGTCGGCTACCTAGGCAAGCGCCGGTGGTGTCCTGCCCGGATACCCGCGAGCGCTCGGCCCCAATCAAGGCGGGGCTCCACCGGCCCGCCGAGCCGGCGGGCCGCCCGGCAGGCGGGCCTGCAGCTCACTGGTGTCCATCCGCACCCCCCGGAGTCTGGCCCCGACGATCGATCACCCTATGAGTACCACGAGCACGTGACGTCGCGGCGAGGCCCACCTACGATGCGGGCATGACGCGACGTGGCGACGCAGGCACCGACCGGGTGGTGCTCACCGGCGGGCCGCTGGCCGTGGCCGAGGTGGTGGGTGTCGCCCGCGGCCGGGTCCCGGTCGAGCTGGGCGAGGAGGGCCGCAAGCGCATGGCCGCCGCCAGGGACGTGGTCGAGCGGACGGTGGCCTCCGGCCGCCGGGTCTACGGCGTCTCGACCGGCTTCGGCCTGCTGGCCAACACCGCGGTCGACCCGGCCGACCTGGAGGAGCTGCAGCGCCGGATCGTGCTCTCCCACGCCACCGCCACCGGCGACCCGCTGGACGTCGAGGTGGTCAGGGGCATGCAGGTGCTTCGGGCCCGCACCCTGACCCAGGGCTACTCCGGGGTCAGGGCGCTGGTCGTGGAGGCGCTGCTCGCCCTGCTGGGGGCGGGGGTGACGCCGGTCATCCCCGAGCACGGCTCGGTCGGCGCCTCCGGGGACCTGGCCCAGCTCGCCCACCTGGCCCTGCCCCTGCTCGGCGAGGGCGAGGTCCAGGTCGACGGCCGCCGTCTCCCAGCCGCCGAGGGGTTGCGCCTGGCCGGGCTGGAGCCGCTCAAGCTCTCCTTCAAGGAGGGCCTGTCGCTGGTCAACGGCACCGAGGGGATGCTCGCGCTGGCCTGCCTGGCGGTGGCCGACGCCGAGGCCCTGGCCGCCATGGCCGACGTGGCCTGCGCCATGTCGATCGAGGGCCTGCTCGGCACCGACCGGCCCTTCCAGGCCCGGCTGCACGAGCTGCGACCCCACCCCGGCCAGATTGCCAGCGCGGCCAATCTCCGGACCATGCTGGCCGGCTCGCCCATCCTGGCCAGCCACCGCCACTCCGACCACGCCATCCAGGACGCCTACTCGCTGCGCTGCGCCCCTCAGGTCCATGGGGCCTGCCGGGACGTGATCGCCTTCGCCCGCCAGGTGGTGGAGCGCGAGCTCGGCTCGGTCACCGACAACCCGGTGGTGTTCGCCGAATCCGACGAGGTGATCTCGGTCGGCAACTTCCACGGCGAGCCGCTGGCCTTCGTGCTCGACTTCCTGGCGATCGCCCTCGCCGAGCTGGCCGACATCTCCGAGCGCCGGGTCGACCGGCTGCTCGACCCGGCGCTCAACCACGACCTGCCGCCGTTCCTGGCCCGCGACCCCGGGCTCAACTCGGGGCTGATGCTGACCCAGTACACGGCCGCGGCGCTGGTCGCGGACTGCAAGGTGCTCGCCCACCCGGCCTCGGTCGACTCGATCCCGACCTCGGGTAACCAGGAGGACCACGTCTCGATGGGCTGGACGGCCGGGCTGAAGCTGCGCCGGGTGGTGGACAACGTCCGCCGCGCCCTGGCCATCGAGGCGCTGTGCGCCGCCCAGGCGATCGACCTGCGCGCCCCGCTGCGGCCGGGGGCGGCGGTGGCCGCCGTGCTGGACCGGGTCCGCGCGGAGGTGCCGACCCTGGACGCCGACCGCTACCTGGCCCCCGACCTGCAGGCATTGGAGCGCCTGGTCGTCGGTGGGACCCTGGTCGCCGCCGCCGAGGAGGTGGTCGGGCCGCTTGGTTAGCAGCACGGACCTGGCGAGAGCTCGGGAGGTTCGGGGGGGCGGAGCGCAGCCCCCGATGAGGCAGAGACAACCGGAAGTCCGGAGATCGACGAGGAGCCGTACCAGATGGAAGGAGCGCGAGTCGTCCGCGCCCCGCGGGGCGGGGAGCTGTCCTGCCGCGGCTGGCAGCAGGAGGCC
>DATHIG010000164.1:0-2644 GCA_035490035.1 Actinomycetes bacterium | reverse complement strand
CGATCGCGCGCAGCAGGCCGAGCTCGCGGACTCGTTCCAGGACCGACAGCACCAGCGTGTTGACAACCCCGAACAGCCCGACCACGATCGCCAGCCCAAGCAGGCTGTAGAGGAGCCGCAGCGCGGGGTCGATGGCCGCCGCCGCCAGCCGTCGCAGCTCGCCGCGGCTCGCGATCTCGACGTTGGGATAGTCGGGGATGGCCCGCTCGATGGCGGTCCGGGCCGCGCCTGGCGCGGCTCCCTCGCGCTGCTTGGCCAGGACCATGGTCAGGCCGGTGCCACCTGCCAGGCGCTGGTAGTCGGCCGGCGTGATCAGGTAGTCGGCCACGGGGAGCTGTGGGCGGACGAAGTCGTCGAGACCGGAGGTGTCGTAGACCGCCCGGACGGTGAGGACGCGCTGGTCGCGGGGGGTTCGGACCGTCACCGGGGAGCCGACCGACAGGTGGAGCGTGGCCGCGGCCTGCCGGCTGACCGCGATGGCGCCGGTGGTGAGGTCGCGCAGGGCGCCGTCGGTCACCTTCAGGGACAGGACCTGCCCGATCTGGGCGGGATCGGCGGAGGTCACGCCGCTGTCCTGGCCGGCAACGGTGGCGCCGGTGTCCTGGAAGGCGGCCACCGCGGCCAGCTCGGGCAGGCCGGCCAGGCGCTTGGCCACCTGTGGGCTCATCGAGGGTTGGTGCATGCCGGCACCGACCGCCCTGAGCCGATAGTCGGCGCGGAGCGTGCGGTCGAAGCCGCCGGTTGCCGACGCCTTGGTGCTCGCGGCCAGGGTGGCCAGGAAGGTAACCAGCGTCAGGCCGATGACCAGCGGCAGCACGGTCGCGGAGGTGCGGTGGGGGCTGCGCGCGGCATTGCCGCTGGCGAGGCTGCCGACGACGCCCTTGGCCCGGCCGATCGGCGCTCCGAGCAGGCGTGACAACGACCGCGCGAGCACCGGGCCGAGCACCAGGACGCCGAGCGCGGTGGCGACCGTGCCGGCCAGCAGGTAGCCGCTGTTGACCGGGCTGCTGAGGGCGCCGGCAAGGACCAGGCCGACACCGGCCAGCGCCAGCCCGGCCCCGATCACGGCGCGGGCCCGGCGTGCCCGGCGGTCCAGGGCGAGCACGTCGCCGTGCAGGGCGGTCACCGGGGGGACCCGGGTGGCGCGCCGCGCCGGTCCCCAGGCCGACACCACCGCGGTCCCGATGCCGACCGCCAGCGCGACCGCGATGGTGCGGGGCAGGATGCGCGTGGGGCCGGTCACGTCGGCAACCGCCTCGTCGGCCGATCGGAGCAGCGCCCCGAGCCCCGACGCCAGCCCGACGCCGACCACCAGGCCGACCAGGGAGGCGAGCGCCCCGACAATCGAGGACTCCAGCAGCACCGAGCGGCGTAGCTGGGCGCGGCTGGCCCCGACGCAGCGCAGCAGCGCCAGCTCCCGGGCGCGGGAGGCCAGGATGATCGTGAAGGTGTTGCGGATCAGGAACATGCCGGCGAACAACGCCACCACGCTGGCGACGAGGAAGATCTGGGTGTTCCCGCTCTCGGTCGGGGTGGCGTTGCGGGCGCGCTCTGCGGCCAGCGCGGTCTCGGTGAACGCCTGGTAGCCCGGGCCGAGCGCGGTCGCCACGCGGTCGCGTAGCTCCTGCTCGCCAACGCCCGCGGCCCCGTGGACCTCCAGGTAGCTGATCTGGCCGGTGTTCCGGGCGAACAGCCGCCTGGCGGTGGCCGGGTCGGAGCCGACCAGGACGACCGCGTCCGGGATCTCCGGCGAGTCCAGGATCCCAGCCACCGTGACGGTCCGCGGCTCCCCGCCGGAGGCCACGATCCGCACCTGGTCCCCGACGCCGAACCCCTGGTCGCGGGCGGTGCGCTGGTCGAGGACCACCTCACCGGGTCGGGTCGGCACCCGCCCGGCGCGCAGGTCGTCGGCGAACGAGGCGTCGACGGAGCGCCCCAGTGGGGCACGCCCACCGGCGACCACGTGGCCGTCGCGACCGATGAGATGCGCGTCGCCGCTGATCACGCCGGTGGCCACCGCGACCCCGTCGACCTGGGCGACCTTGTCCACCAGCGAGGCCGGCATGGGGTCCGCGAACAGCTCCCCGGTGATGTCGGAGAAGATCTCGCCCTCGCCGCGCGGCGCGGTCCGCACGACCACGTCGACCCGGGGGGTTGGCTCGGCGTGGACGGCGTCGGCGGCGGCCTTGGCGGTGTCGGTGAGCACCAAGGTGCCGGCCACCATGCCGACGCCGAGCACGATCGCCACGGCGGTCAGCAGCAGCCGTCGCCTGGCGGCCAGCAGGCTCCTGATGGCGTAGCGAAGCATCGGGCTCAGCCCCCCAGCGCCTTCATGCGCTCCAGCACCCGCTCGGCGGTCGGACGGGGCATGAGGTCGACGATGCGGCCGTCGGCCAGGAACACCACCTGGTCGGCGTGAGCGGCCGCGGCCGGGTCGTGGGTGACCATCACGATCGTCTGGCCGAGCTCGTCGACCGAACGGCGCAGGAAGCCCAGCAGCTCCGCGCTCGACCGGGAGTCCAGGTTGCCGGTCGGCTCGTCGGCGAACACGACCTGCGGGCGGGAGGCCAGCGCCCGCGCGCAGGCCACCCGCTGCTGCTGGCCGCCCGAGAGCTCGACCGGCCTGTGACGCAGCCGGGCCTGC
>DATHIG010000163.1:0-7029 GCA_035490035.1 Actinomycetes bacterium | reverse complement strand
GCCGGCTTGACCGTGCTGGTGCCGCGGGCGCGGGACCAGGCGGGTGGGCTCTCGGTGCTGCTGCGGGCCCGGGGGGCCGAGGCCCTCGAGGTACCGACCATCGAGATCCGGCAGGTCACCTTCACCGCCGAGCTCGACCGGGCGGTGGCGGCGCTGGCCGCCGGCCGCTTCGACTGGATGGTGCTGACCAGCGTCAACGGGGTGGCGGCGGTCCGGGCCAGGGCCGAGGCACTGGGGCTTGGCCCCGCCGCCCTCGGCCCGGTCAGCATGGCCGCCGTTGGTCCGGCCACCGAGGCGGCGCTGCGCGACTGGGGGGTCGCCCCCGACCTCGTCCCCGAGGTCGCCACCACCGCGGCGCTCGGCCAGGCGTTCCCGGACCGCTCCGGTGGCCCTGGCGCGGTCCTGCTGGCCAGGGCCGACCTCGCCAACCCGGCGCTTGGCGCGATCCTGCGCGACAAGGGCTGGCAGACCTCCGAGGTCGTTGCCTACCACACCGTCCCGGTCGGGGAGCTCGATCCGGCGGCCCGCCGGCGTCTGGACGGCGGCGAGGTCGACTGGGTCGCGTTCACCGCCTCCTCAACGGTCGAGGGGTTCCTGCGCGGGTATGGCGGCCCGCCACCGGCCGGAGTGCGAGTGGCCGCGATCGGCCCGGTGACCGCCGACGCCGCCCGCTCGGCCGGGATGGAGGTGGTGGCCACCGCCGCCGAGCACACCATCCCCGGCCTGGTCGCCGCCATCGAGCGCGCGGTCGCGAGGTAGGGTTGACCCGGCCGAGCAGAACAGTCCGAGGAGTCGGTATGCAACCTGCACCGTTTCCGGTGAGCCGTTCGCGGCGGCTGCGCCACACCCGGGTGTTGCGCGACCTGGTGCGAGAGACCGAGCTGTCACGCCGCCACCTGGTCGCGCCGCTGTTCGTCAAGGAAGGCATCGCCGAGCCGGCGCCGATCGCCTCGATGCCCGGCCACGCCCAGCACACCTTGGAGAGCCTGCGCAAGGAGGCGGCCGAGCTGGCCGGCCTCGGCGTCCCCGCCGTGCTGCTGTTCGGTATCCCGGCCGGCAAGGACGCCGAGGGCTCCCAGGCCTGGGCGCCGGAAGGGATCGTCCAGCGGGCCCTGCGGGCCCTGGCCGCCGACCTCGGCGACCAGGTCGCCCTGATCGCCGACCTGTGCCTGTGCGAATACACCGACCACGGCCATTGCGGGGTCATCGCCGACGCGCCCGAGGGCCCGGTGGTGGCCAACGACCCGACCCTGGAGCGGTACCGGCGGATCGCCGTCGCCCAGGCCGAGGCCGGGGCGTCGGTGATCGCACCCAGCGGGATGATGGACGGGCAGGTGGCCGCGGTCCGGAGCGCCCTGGACCAGGCCGGCTTCGCCGAAACGCCGATCCTGGCCTACGCCGCCAAGTACGCCTCCGGCCTGTACGGGCCGTTCCGGGAGGCTGCCGAGGGCGCACCCCGCTTCGGCGACCGGTCCGGCCACCAGATGGACCCGGCCAACGGTGACGAGGCGTTGCGCGAGGTCGCCCTCGACCTCGCCGAGGGTGCCGACATGGTCATGGTCAAGCCGGCCCTGGCCTACCTGGACGTGCTCTGGCGGGTGAAGCAGACCTTCGGGGTGCCGACCGCCGCCTACCATGTGTCCGGTGAGTACGCGATGGTTAAGGCGGCCGCCGAGCGCGGCTGGGTCGACGGCGAGCGGGTCATGCTCGAGGTGCTGACCGGCATCCGGAGGGCCGGAGCCGATCTGGTCGTCACCTACTTCGCCCGCGACGCCGCCCCGCTGCTGTAGGAAGGGGTCGAGCACGTCTTCGAGCGGTTCGACGCCACCCACTCCGCGATCCAGCACCGCGACCCGAACGGCCGGCGGTTCCCGGCCGAGTGCCTCGGGGGCTGGCCCACCCGTGGCCAACCCGTTCGAGCTGGTCATCTTCGACTGCGACGGCGTGCTGGTCGACAGCGAGCGCATCGCCGTCCGGGTCGAGGCCGAGCTGCTGACCGAGCTGGGCTGGCCGCTGAGCCAGGCCGAGGTGGTCGAGCGGTTCATGGGCCGGACCGACGAGTTCATGGACGAGGCGATCGTGGCCCAGCTCGGGGACCGGCTGCCCGCCGACTGGAAGGACCAGTTCCAGCGCCGCTACCGGGCGGCCTTCGCCGCGGAGCTCGTCCCGGTTGACGGCATCCTGGAGGCGCTCGACCAGATCACCATGCCGACCTGCGTCGCCTCCAGCGGCAGCCACGACAAGCTCCGCTTCACCCTTGGGCACACCGGCCTGTACCGGCGGTTCGAGGGCCGGATCTTCAGCGGCAAGGAGGTCGCCAACGGCAAGCCGGCCCCCGACCTGTTCCTCCACGCGGCCGCACGGATGGGGGTCGAGCCGGCGGCCTGCGCGGTGGTCGAGGACAGCCACTACGGCGTCCTGTCGGCCCGGGCCGCCGGGATGCGCGCCTTCGGCTACGCCGGCGGCCTGACCCCGGCGCACCGCCTTGAAGGCCCCGGGACGGTGGTGTTCGACAACATGCGCGAGCTGCCGGGCCTGCTCGCGGGCGGGCATGCCTGAGACCCGCCGACGCCGGCGGTCTCAGAACCGGCCGGCGCGGCGCAACCGCCTCGGGCGACCGTCGGGATCGACCAGCGTCTTGTAGACCGGAGTGGCCCACCAGGCCGCCCAGGGCTGGACGGGGCCCGGGTCGTGCCCGCGGGCGTGGCCGGGTGGGCGCGGCCCGCGGCGGCCGCCTTCGTGCCAGGCGGTCAGGGTGGCGGCCGTCCGCCGCCAGGCGTCGAAGCCGTCCACCGCCTCCAGCAGATCGCCGTCCTCGCCGGGCCCGCGCCCGAGATGCTCCCGCCACAGTTGCAGGCGCAACCGCCTGGCGAACACCCTGGCGCCGTCGCCGAGGCCGGCCGGGTCGCGCGGCTCCCGCTCGTCCCTGGTGTCGTCCAGGACGGCCGCCGACAGCTCGGCGTCGTGGGTCCAGGAACGACGGTTCATGTTGTCGGAGCCGACGGCCGCCCACACGTCGTCGATCACGCAGACCTTGGCGTGCACATAGATCGGCGTGCCCTGCTCGTTCTCGAGGTCGTAGACGGCGACCCGGTCGCCGCCGGCCGCCTGCAGCAGGTCGAGCGCGGCCTGCTGGCCGATCCGGTTGGGCGGGCCGGTCAGGCGCCCGTCCTGGTCGGGATAGCGGGGGACGACCGCGATCAGCCGCAGCCCGGCCGAGCGGCGCAGCGCGTCGGCCAGGGCCTGGGCGATCTCCTCCGACCACAGGTACTGGTCCTCGACGTAGACGAGCCGGCGGGCCCGCCACAGGGCCTTGAGGTAGGCGCGGGCGATGCTGCGCTCGCCGGCCGGCGCGAACGGCAGCGCCGGCCGCTTGGCCGGGTAGGTGCGAAGCACCTGGACGGCGTGGGGACCGGCCGGGGCCGGGTCGCGGAGCATCGGCGGCAGCGGGCTTGGATGCCTCGGCTGGCCGACCCGCCTGGTCAGCCGGGCCCGCCACGGGTTGCGGTGGTCCAGCGGGGTCGGGTCCTCCCACCGCTCCCTGAAGGTGACCTCCAGGTCGCCAACGGCCGGGCCGCGCACCTCGAGCTGCACGTCGTGCCACGGGGGGTTGGGGCCGTAGCGCTCGTCCATCGGCACCGCCTGCGGGTCGCCCAGGTGGCGCTCGTCGTCCCTGCGCCCGTGGCAGAGGTCGATCCCACCCATGAAGGCGACGTCCTCGTCCTCCCGGCCGAGATGGCGGACCAGGATCAGCTTCTGGTGCTGGCTTCCCGGCCCCCTGACCCGCTCGTCGAGCAGGATCTCGCCGCCTGCCTGGTTGACCACCTCGCCCAGGTGCAGGTTCTGCTCCTCGTTGAAGTGGGCGAGACTCGGGTGGGAGCGCCAGAGCAGGCCCCGCACCTGCACCCCCCGCCTGGCCAGGTCGGCCAGGAGGGTCCCGAGCTCGGTGCCCTCACCGTCCAGCCGCTCGTCGGTGTCGCCCCGCCAGTCGGTGATGGCGACCAGGTCGCCCTCGCGCAGCGTGCGCAGGGCGGCCAGCAGCCGCCGGTAGTAGGTGGCCCCATGGACCAGCGGCTCGACCCGGTTCCCCTCGGTCCAGGCCCGCCCGTCCCGCCGGCGCCGGTCGATCTCGGTCGCCTTGTTGCCTCGTTCCTGAGCCGTCAGGAACCAGTCCTCGGTCGCCACCTTCGCCTCCTGTTCAGTGCCGGCCTGCTGGCGCGGTCCTCGATCCAGGTGGGGAGAGCTCCGGCTCCCCGCCACCGTCATGCAGGCGCGCCGGTGCCATGGTTACCTGATCGCGTTCCCGTTGGGGGGCGGTCGTAGACTGGGCGCACACCCCCGTCTCCAAGGAGCCTTCCCGTGCGCCACCGCCGCATCGGCTCGACCGACCTGGTCGCCAGCGAGGTCGGGTTGGCGGTCTGGCCACTGGTCGCCGGGCCACTGGCGCGGTCCGACGAGCAGGCCGCCGGCCTGCTCGGCGCCGCCCTCGACCTGGGGATCGGCTACTTCGCGGCCACCGACGCCGACGACGGGGGACGGGCCGAACGCCTGCTTGGCGCAGCCGTCCGCGGCCACCGGGACGAGGTCACGGTGGCCACCACCTTCGGCTACGACACCACCCCCAACCCCTGGCAACCAGCGCCGCAGCCGCCGCGGCACGACTGGTCGACGGCGTTCGCGGGAGCGGCCCTGGACCGCTCACTCCACCGCCTGGGCCTGGAGCCGATCGACCTGTGGCTGCTCCATCATCCGGGCATGGACGCCGTCGAGTCCGATGCGCTGTTCCACTTCCTCGGCGAGCAGGTGGAGAAGGGCAAGATCCGGCACTGCGGGGTGGCGCTCGGCCCCGGGGTCGGCTGGGGCGACGAGGGCGCGCTGGCGTTGCGGGACCGCCGGGTCGCGGCCGTCGAGACCGTCTACAACCTCGCCGAGCAGGACCCGGGCCGCGAGCTGGCCGCCATGGCCACCGAGGTCGGCGCCGGCCTGGTGGTCCGCGATCCCCTGGCCCCGCGGCTGCCGCCGGCGGCCAGGGAGCGGCTGGAGTTCCTGACCAGGGACCGCGACCAGACCCTGGACCAGGCGCTGCTCCGGTTTGCGCTGGCCGACCCGGTGGTGGCCACGGTCCTGCCGCCGGTGCCGGACCAGGCGGTCCTGGCCGAGCTGGCCGCCGCCGCCGACCTGCCGCCGCCGACCGCCCAGGACCTGGACCTGATCGCCGAGCTCCACCAGGCCCGGTTCGGCCTGCCCGAGCGGGGACCCGGCGGGGCCGCGGCGGATGGTGGTCGTGCCGATCATCGCGATCCCCGTCGCCATCCCGACCGTCCTGGAGCGACCCGATGACCCGAGCCCAGCGGAGTGCGGCGCTGTTCGAGCGGGCGAAGGCCGCGATCCCGGGCGGGGTGAACTCGCCGGTGCGGGCGTTCGGGGCGGTCGGGGGCACGCCCCGGTTCTTCGCCGGCGGCCAGGGGCCCTACCTGTGGGACGTCGACGGCGGCCGCTACGTCGACCTGGTCTGCTCGTGGGGCCCGCTGATCGCCGGCCACGCCCACCCGAGGGTTGTCGAGGCGGTGCAGGCCGCCGCCGCGAGAGGCACCTCCTTCGGCGCTCCCACCGAGGCCGAGGTCGAGCTGGCCGAGGAGGTGGCCCGGCGCGTGCCGGCCGTTCAGAAGCTCCGGATGGTCAACTCCGGCACCGAGGCCACCATGAGCGCGGTCCGGCTGGCCAGGGCGGCCACCGGCCGGGCCAAGCTGGTCAAGTTCGCCGGCTGCTACCACGGCCACGCCGACGGTTTGCTGGCCGCGGCCGGCTCCGGCGTGGCCACCCTCGGCCTGCCCGACTCGCCGGGAGTCACCCCCGCCCAGACAGCCGACACGATCGTGCTCCCCTACAACGACGAGCAGGCCCTCGCCGACGCCTTCTCCGCCGCCGGCGACCAGATCGCCGCCGTGATCGTCGAGCCGATCGCCGCCAACATGGGCGTGGTCGCCCCGACCGCTGGCTTCCTGGCCGCGCTGCGGGCCGAGACCCGCCGGGCTCGCGCACTGTTGATCCTCGACGAGGTGATGACCGGCTTCCGGGTCCACCGCGGCGGCGCCACCGGGCTCTGGTCGCTGGAGCCCGACCTGCTCACCTTCGGCAAGGTGCTCGGGGGCGGGTTGCCCGCCGCCGCCTACGGGGGCCCGGCGCGCCTGCTCGACCTGGTCGCCCCCGAAGGGTCGGTCTATCAGGCGGGCACGCTCTCCGGGAACCCGCTGGCCATGGCGGCTGGGCTGGCCACCCTGTCGCTGCTCGACGACGGCGCCTACCGGCAGCTGGACTGGCTGGCCGGCGGCCTCTGCGACGGGCTGCACGGCGCCTTCGAGGAGGCGGGCCTGCCGGCCAGGGTGCAACGCGCCGGCAACCTGTTCAGCGTGTTCATGACCGCCGACCCGGTCGGCGACTACGAGGCCGCCCGGCGCCAGGACACCGCCGCCTACGCCCGCTTCTTCCACGCCATGCTCGACCGGGGGGTCTACCTGCCCCCGAGCGCCTTCGAGGCCTGGTTCGTCTCCATCGTCCACACCGACGCCGAGGTCGAGCGGGTGGTGAGCGCGGCCAGGGAAGCCGCCAAGGTCGCCGCCGGCAGTCGTCAGCCCTCGAACCGGTAGCCGATGTGGATGTGGTGGCGGTGGCCTTCGTCGGTGAAGTAGGGGCGGTGGCCGATGGGGAAGGGTGAGCCGATCTCGGAGGGGCGCAGGGGGCCTTGGAGGCGGTCCAGCCATCCGACCAGGGCGCGGGCGGGGCGGCTGGTGGGGGTGACGGGGTGGCCGTCGACCCGGTCGATGTCCAGGGCCCGCCAGCGGGTGTGGTTGGAGATGCGGGTGGTGCCCTTGACGTAGCGGGAGTGGCCGGTGTGTAGGCAGCTGAGGCGGATGCGGTGGTGGTGGGCGATGACCGCCAGCAGGGACTGGACGCGGAGGTCCAGGCGTCCGGAGGCGAGGTCGGGGGCGGGTTGGCAGCCGTGGCTGGTGGTGGTGGTGAGGTTGGGGT
>DATHIG010000162.1:0-2496 GCA_035490035.1 Actinomycetes bacterium | reverse complement strand
TCAGGCAAGTCTGGTCGTAGTACTCCCCCGGCCGCGTCCTGCTGTGGTGACACAGGAAGGGGAGTAAGTAGTCCACCAGGCGCGAAGGATTCGGCTTCTTCCGAAGGCCCTGGACCAGGCTGAGACTCCGTCATCGGCCCTCCAAGGAACGATCAGCTGTCAAGTCAAGCCAGTGCTTCGCCGCAGAAAGGACAGCAATCCTGTTCCAGGCGTATAGGGACCAGATAGGGTGACAGCAGGCCGAAGTCCCAGGGTTCGGACGCAGGTGCGGATAGTACAATGGCGGCTTCTCGTTGAGGTGGACCGGGCACAACAAAAGCCCTCCTGGAAAACTGACCATGTGTCTGAGCCAGCATGGCCGATTTCCAGGAGGGCAGCAACACTCAAACAGCGATATGCGAGTCTGGGGCGTTGATCCCCATCGCTAGACTCGAGGGAAGATGACCTCTTTCGTCGACTTCCCCTCATGGACGAGAATCTTCGCGCCTCGACCGGTAGCGCCCTCAACGAAGGCTGCGATCGAGATGGCGCGTCGGACCGCTTCCGTCAACGTCAACCTCTGGGCTCGTTGGATATCTTGCAGAGCCTGTGCCACCTCAGCCGACAGGTTCACTGAGAGTCGCTGAGGCCTCTTTGTCTGGCGTTCCTGTCGCTCCTCAACGTCGTGCTCCTGCGAGACTATGGACATGCGGCGTTCTGCCCCCCCGTCGGACGGTCGTGCCATAGGTCACCTCACCATAAGGTTGCGTCGGAGAGGTCCCCTTCTGGGCCGACTCGCTCTATCCTTACCAGTCGAAGCCAGGGCCAACCGGCTGTACGCTGGTTACATGGCCCTGTTGACCTTCGCCTCCCTTCCACGACTAGCGTTACCCGTGGACTTCTACCAGAGCGAGTATCGGTAGAAGGGGCGGCGGACTTGAGTCTTTCCTCAACACCTCGCCCCCATGATGGCCACACAGATCACACACCACAACCGCATCGTGAGGGGACATCGTATGCGTAGTCTTGCCGACTAACAAAATGTTCTTTCCGTGGCGAGAATCGAACGAGTGTGCGGCTAGGTATCCCAAAGGGGCTCATTGCGGCATGATGTGAGGCAGTGATTAGCATATAAATGACGTATTGTGAGCGACCTGCGAAAAGAGGTACTAAACAGCAGAGACGCTCAATGGCGTCTAATACTCCAGCGGTAGTTCGTGATCTTCATGGTTGCCAGGCGGTCTGGCGTCGGTAGTGGCAGGTGCGGGCGCGTGCTTGATGGCGGCGTCGCCACAGCGACCAGCGCAGCCGGTGGCCCAGGTCACCGACCGGCTGGGCGAGCAGTGCCGCGAACCGGTGCTGGATCTCGTTGCAGGTCATCGGGACCAGCCCGGACGGTGGTGGCTGGCGGGTGCGCTCGGCCAGGGCCGCGACGACCAGGAAGGCGTGGGCGAGCATCGAGAGCGTGGCCCAGCGGTACCAGGAGCGCCAGCGGCGGACCTGATGCTGGTCCAGGCCACAAAGGCCCTTGCCGGCCTGGAATGCCTCCTCGATTCTCCAGCGGCTTCCTGCGACCCGGACCAGCACGGCCAGCGGGGTGGGACGGGGCGTAAGGCAGTGGTAGAAGGCCAGCTCACCGGTCCGCTGGTTGCGGCGGATCATGAGCCAGTGCTTGCCGGCCTGCTCGCCAGGCGCAGGGCCGTGGTGGTCCAGGCGGATGAACGCCCAGTCGTAGTGGCGGTGGCCTTTGGCGCCCTTGCCGCACGACACTTGCTGCCACGCCCGCGCGGGGAGGTGGCTGAGCAGGGTGTCGGCGCGGTGGGCGGCGCCGCCGAAGCGGACCTGGTGGTCGCAGGCGACCGCCAGCACGTAGCCGACCCCGCGGCCCTCCAGCTCGGCCCGCAGGCCCGGGTTGGCGCCGTAGACCTCATCGCCGGTCACCCAACTGGCTGGGACCCCGGCGTCCAGCGCGCGGCAGATCATGGTCGTGGCCAGCTTGGGTTTGGTGGCAAACCCGACCTGGTCGGGGACGCCGACAGCCTGCAAGCGCTCGGGATCATCGGTCCAACTGCGGGGCAGGTACAGCTCCCGGTCAACCACCGCATGCCCAGCACCGGTCGCGTACACCAGGTAGACCGCGACCTGGGCGTTCTCGATGCGGCCGGCGGTGCCGGTGTACTGGCGTTGCACGCCAACGGTTGCGGTGCCCTTCTTGAGATCACCGGTCTCGTCCACCACCAGCACCGCCCCAGGATCGCCCAGGTGGTCGATGACGTCGTCGCGCACGTCATCGCGCAGCCTGTCGTGGTCCCACACCGCTCGGCCAAGCAGGTGCTGCATCCCATCAGGGTTGGGGTCACCGGCGTGCTCGGCGATCGTCCAGCAGTTCCTGCGCGGCAGGTCGGCCAGCAGCCCGCGCACGAACGCCCTGGCCCGCCGCCGCAGCTCCACCCTCGCGAACCGACCCGCGACCCGGCCCAGCAACTCGTCCAACAGCTGCTGCCAGTGGGCGGGTCA
>DATHIG010000161.1:0-7154 GCA_035490035.1 Actinomycetes bacterium | reverse complement strand
TGCTCTCCGACTACGAACTGGTAGTGGACTCGCTAGCCGGAGAGAACCTCGAGAAGTCGTTGACCGTCAAACGACCTCTCATCAGCGATGAGGTAGCCCACCGAATTGTGCGTCACTCCGCCGCCAATGACTGTCATGACTCAGACCGACGCCGGCGCCGACCCCGAGCCTCGTGACCACCATCGTTGCGCGCTCTTGCACTCGCCCTTCTCCCCCATTTGTCGCCCCCCGCGCCAGCAGCGGCAACGTGCACATCTTCGTCACGGCCTCGCGCGCGGAGTTGGCGTGGACGGTGCACATGCCGGGGATCCCGGAGTTCAGCGCAATCAGTAGGTCAAGACACTCCTGCTGACGTACCTCGCCCACCACGATCCGCTGCGGCCGCATCCGCAGGGCCTCGCGCACGAGATGCCGCAAGCTGATCTCACCCGTGCCCTCCAGGCTTGGCTGCCGCGTATGCATCCGCACGACGTCCGGCAACGGGATGCGAAGCACATAGCCGCACCTAGTACACACCTAGGTAGGCGGTCCCGGCGCGACGACGTCAGCGTCGGCCGGGACCTCGACGGGATCGGAGCCCGCCGTGTCCACTACCTTTCCACCACCCGAGCCCGGCCGTCACGGCATCGCCGAGCTCCTGACCCTGGTGACCGAGATAGGCCGACTGGTGCTCGGAACCCTGCCACCCATCCAGGCGCTCGGCAGAATCCGCGACGCGATCCGCGAGTACGACGGCGCCTGAACCCCCGCACGACACGACGGCCCGCACCCTTCGCGGGGATGCGGGCCGTACGTGCAGGTGTGGCTCGACTGGGCGCAGACCGACGTGCTGGTGCACCTGCTGTCCGAGGCGGCGAGGATTGCGTCATTAACCGGCGGCAGCGTGCGGAGTTGCGTCTGCAGTTCCGGGGCCCAGATCCGCAACGTCCACCAGCCATCAGGACGGTGTCACGCTGGTGACCACCCAGATCCCGTCGGGACCCAGGGGTTGGGTCACCTCGACCATGGCGCTCTCACCGCTGCTGGCGTGGCTGACCCGGTAGCGGTTGGTTCCGGCGGGTTCGACCGCCGTCCCGGGAATGCCGAAGGTGCAGGCGGCCGCTACGTCCGGTGCGGACAACCACCAGGGTTGGTGCCCCTCATCGACGGAGCGTTGCAGCGCCTCGGCCTCGTCCATCCCGCCGTCGGGGCAGACGAAGAGCGGCTCAGCCGGCTGGCTTGTCTGGTCGGCCGTCGGCGGCGGCGCGTCCGACGGCTCGGCCTGCGGAATGTCGGTCGGCGCGGCCGGGGTGGTGGATGTGGTGATCGTGGGTGTGGGCGACGGTGCGCTGGTATCGGTGTCGGTGGCTCGGTCCACCGAGCCACCACCGCACGCTGCAAGAACCGTCACAGCCAGGAGAGCAAGCATCGCCGGTCCGAGCGTGATCATGAGGAGCTTTCGCATGGCGTGTCTGCCTTCCCGATCGTGCCTCTAGCCGTACAGACGCCTGGCTTGGCGAATCGGATGACACGGAGCCGAAAGGCGTCCAGCCTTCGTTGACCTCACCGCCTCGCGTGGGCCGGCGGGCCGATCGACGAGGCCATCACGGGGCTTCGGTGCTGGCGGGCGCCTGGTCGGCGCGAATCGACACCGGCGCCCACCTGCTGGCCCGCCGCCCTGCTCATGCTGGCAGGCGCCGACCACGACCGCATCGCCCGCTGGGTTGAGGTAGGCGTGAACGGGCGTCGACACCGCGGCATAGCATCTGAGGGCGCGGCCCACTGCGGGCGTGACCGCTGGCGAGGGCCGGCACGGGGGAACCGTCCTCGCCAGCGGCGCCAGCGTCGGGCTGCGTCGCAGCGAATAACCCGACCACCGGCGCGGCGAGATTACTCCTGGGGTGACCGCACGGCAGGCGACAGGACGGCCCCACTCCATCGAGGTTGCGGTGCCGATCGCCGCCGACCCCCCCGCTGGCGGCGGGACCCGCATGATGCTCGCGCCCCCCGCCAAACGCGGCAACCGGCACCGCGACAAGTGACCCTTCCCGCCCGGATCACCCCGCAAACCGTGGCCGCTCGTGATCCGTGGGGCGGGCCGTCTCGTTGCCCTACGGCTCGTGTGGCGGCTCGTAGAGGGTCACCCGGCATGTCCGGCAGTAGTACGTGCGGTGCCCGCTGTGGCCATCGACGCACTGGCACGGATGCCAACCCACGACCACGGTGCCCGGCCCGAGCGGGTGCCCGTTCGGGCAATGCTCCGGGGCGACCTCGACGACGGCCATGCGGTGACGATCGCACGCGTCGCCGACACCGGCCGAGCGCGGCGGCCCCGCTTGAGGGCACGGGTATCAGGCGTCTCAGCGGTTGGCGTCGGCAAGCGTTCCGGTCGTGTCGCCGGCCGGGTCGTAGACCATGCAAACGACCACGGTGTCGTTCTCCGTGCTCGTTTCAATGATCCAGATGTTGAGCAAGAGCACCGACTCCTCATAAGACAGCCCGACGAAGCCATTGAACTCCGCGAAGCACAACTCGTCTGCCTGCGTGTTGACCGCGTCCATTCCGGCGGAGTCCCCTGCGGGGAGCGTCACGGCGGCGAATACCTCCTGGCTGTGCGGCTCCGAGCACGGCACGGTCGGGACGCTAGATCCCGCCTCGGGCGGGGGTTCGGCGAGGCAATCGCCCACCTCGAGGTTGTGGAAGGCGACGTATACGGCATCCGTCGGCGTCTCGTCGTCGGCCTGCGCCGGCGCGGAGGTCGCGGCCGCCGGCGAGGCGGTGCCCTCGGTTTCCACCGAGGCTTCTCCGCCCACATCCGCGAACACGCCGACCAGGATCACCGCGCCGACGATCGACACGACCACCGCCGCGACCGCGTTGGTGATGATTCCCCACAGCGCCGTCGTCCCGTTGCTGGCTTCGCTGCGTTGGAACCGGCCATAACCGATGAAGCCGAGGAGCAGGCCGATGATCCCAAGGATCCCGGCGACCCAAAAGAAGTAGGGGACGAAACCGGAGAGCACGCCGATGATCCCGAGGACCAGAGCCGAGAGCACGCCGATGATCCCGAGGACAAGAGCGGCGATCCCCAGGCCATTCCGCGGAGCCTGTTGGAAGACAGGCTGCGGCTGGTCAGGGGAGGGGGATGGCGGCGGGGGTGCGAAGTCAGACATGGCAGCTGCTCCCAACCAGAACACGGGAATGCTCGCATGAACCACCGCCGCGGGCCAGCGAAACGGTCGGCTGACCCGAGGCGCCTCAATGTCGGCCGACCTCCACACCGGCCAGGATCCGTGTAAGCAGTTTCGCCCGTCTACAGGCCGCCTGCGGGCGGGCGAAGCGACGGCGGCGCAGGCACCGTCTGACGGGCGGTGTCACGCGAACGCGGCTTCGGCACCCTGAAGTACGAGCGGCTGTTCATCGACGAGATCGACGACGCCGTCATGCTCGCCAAACACGCCGAGGAGTACCGGATCGAGTACAACCAGATCAGGCCGCAGGAGGCCATCGCCTGGAACCGGCCCCAGCAGGTGCACATGGGCCTGGCCGACCCCACCACCCCGACATTTCAAGCCACCCAAATCCTGCCAACTTCTTGACGCGGGACATACCGGCGCATCCAGGCATGTGCCGGGCCGGGGCTGACACGACCGCTCACGTTCGGAGACCTAACACAGAACCGGATCCACCTTGAAACGATCACCACGGATCTCAGCCTTGCCCGACCGGTTCGCATCCCGTTCGAGTTCGAGCAGTACCTGTTCAGGCCGAGTGAACTCCGTGCAATCTTCCCCGACGAAGTGGTCAACTACATGATCGACCCGACCGCGCCGGTTGACCGGCCTGCCGGGCCGCCGAGCACCGAAGACCGTCTAGTGGAAATGCCGGACGCGCTGCACATGCCACTGGTCGTATTCGCCCGGCTCAGCCTCAGCTTTCCCGTACTGCTCACCGCAGTACGACTGTACTCGACTGATCCGGCGCGGCCCGGGGCCGAACCAATGCCCCACTGGCTCTCCGACGGCGGCATCGGCAGCAACTTCCCAATCCACTTCTTCGACGGGTGGCTTCCCGGGCGGCCAACGTTCGGACTGAACCTCGGTGCGTACCCGCACACCGGACCAGCCGCGCCCGGCGGCACGAACCAAGCCGGCAGTGTGGCTGAGTGGGCGAGCGCCGACGTATGGCTGGCCACCTCGCCAAATCAGAGCCAGTTCCGCCGACGCGTGTCCGTCTCACGCCTCACCGACTTCTTCGCGCAAATCCTCGACACCATGCAGAACTGGCGCGACACCATCCAGGCCGAGCTTCCCGGGTTCTGGGACAGAGTCTGCGAGATCCGGCTGCGTGATGACGAGGGAGGCATGAACCTCACGATGCCCGCGACAACCATCGAGCAGCTCATGGACAGGGGAAAGAAGGCCGGGCGGACACTGCGAGACCGGTTCAACTGGGAGCAACACCAGTTCACTCGATACCGGATGCTGATGGCGACCCTCCAGCACCGCCTACACGGCGACGAAAGCCACCCAGGCATGCAGAAGCAGTATGAGAACTTCGGAACAATGCTCCGGTCCGGGATTCCACGCGCAACCCACTATCGGGAAGGACTCGAGGACGGGTGGTTCCCCCGCGCCGACGCAGGCACCGTCAATCTTCTCGATACGGTGGGAGCCTGGGACCAGGACACCTGGGGCGAACCGAAAGCCAACATCGACTTCGCGATCCAAGGCGACCTTCCCACCTGGGTCATGCGGGTCACACCCAAGGTCTAATGGGGCACCTTTCGACGCCAAACACGAACTCGGTCGCGTCACGGCCAGACCTCAGGTTCGAGAAAGGCGGCGACACGTTCGAAGAACACCGCGATATTGGCATGGTCGCGGGTGACCGCGCTTGCACTCGGCGAGAACACTCGGCCGGACCGCCGCCAGCGGAACGAGATCACACTGGTAGAAGCCAGGCTCCGGACCTGCTCGCCGAGCCCTGGCCCGGCTCGGGGCCTCGGCTACCGCATACCGTCCAGGACACTCTCCGAACGCTGTGCCGGCCTTCGGGCCCCTATGCGAGACTCGTCACTGGGGCTGATGCGTCGAGTGGGAGCCTCGATGGAGGAGAATCGGAAGCAAGAGTTGACCGAATCGCTTGAGCGGGTAGAGCGCGCCATCGAGGTCTTGGGAGTCAGGTGGACCCGCTCAAAGTCGAAGAAGGAACGTAAGGAGATCGGCCGCAAGCTCACGCAGCTCCAGGTTGAAAAGCAGGCAATGAAACGTGCGCTGGATCTCACGACGGGCAGGCAGAGGAATTCACGCAGAGCATCGCCAAAGCCGAGATGCAAGTGCGGCCACGCCCAGTCCAAGCATGCATTCGGGCCCAAGAAGGTATGCAGTGCTTGTGCGTGTGCTCGCTACAAGCCACGCAAGCGCAGCAGCAGCAGCGTGCGAGCGATCCCCACGGCCGTTGAGACCAACCGGCGGAGGCACTGACCACTCTCCGCCAATTCGCCGGCGTGCACCAGAAGCATCTGTGAAGCAGATCGCTGCGCCCAACCCGTGGCAGACCAGACGTTGACGAGTACGGCATCGCTCGTTGGAGCGGGACCAACAGGGGTTGTGTGCATGCCCACGCCTGAAGCGGACGGGGTACGAATCGCCCACCAACATGCGATAGGGAGAGTGCAGCTCCGTTCTCTTCCGGGGGAGCTGGCTTGATCGACTCCGGCAACGGTCGATGTGACGGCGCGCCGTCAGGCTACCGGCAGCCCGCGTCCTATCGCCCACAAGGACTCACCCTCGGGATCGTCTACCGGGCATGGAGTGCTCGTCCCGGCTCCCGCTAACCGGCCATCCCTCCCCGGACACGCCGGTCTCGACGCCCCAGGCGCGGCTTCAACGTCGACACTGGGCAGGCGCGATCGGGATGGGCGGCCACGGCCCCGGCGGGTGGTCGTTTATCGACCACGACCCAAACTCGGTGCACCGTGCCCGTATCAGAGCGCGTGCTCTTGCCTCTTGAGGCTAGGTGCTGGTCGTTAGCTCACCACGAATGCGGCACCTCAGCGATGGGGGACTTATGGGACAGGACTGGCCGATCCAGGGCGCCGTAGACGAGTATCGTTGCGACCTCGACAGCCTGGTGCCGGCACACCCATCGGGACCGCCGTCACTCCACCGGCAGAACCGCCTCCGCCGCAGGAGCCTTGGCCTCCGGCCCAGACGGTCGGCGGGCAACACGGTGAGGCCGTTGAGGAGGGTGAGGGGATGAGTGTTATCCCGGAACCTCCCCAGGCCAGCGAACCGGTGCCCGATGCGTCCGCTGACGGCGTGGATCCATCCCGGGCCAGCGGACCGGTGCCCGACGCGTCCGTTGGCGGTGAGGATCCATCTCGGGCCGGCGAACCGGTGCTCGACGGGTCCGTTGGCGGTGAGGATCTGCTCGGCTTGCGTATCGGCGCCGCCCTGATTGATCTTGCGCTGCTGCTGGTGCTGTTCGTCGTCCTCGCGGTGGTGGTCGGCGAGGCCATCGTGAACCGGTCGGGGTCGCATTCTCCTTCACCCTCGACGGGGCCGGGTTCGCGTTGAGGGTCGCGCTGGCGCTGCTCTATTACCTGGTGCTCGAGGCGGCGATCGGGCAGACGGTGGGCAAGCTGCTGGTGGGGTTGCGGGTGGTGCGCGCTGGCGGTGGGCGGGCGAATGTCTTGCATGTTGCGGCACGCACGTTGGTTCGGGTCGTGGACTGGCTGCCGGCGTTCTATCTGGTCGGTTTCATCGCGATGCTGGCCACCGGTGCTCGGCGCCGGCGTCTTGGCGACCTGGCGGCCGACACGCGCATCGCGCGGGCGGTCCCGATGCGACATCGTGGCCTCGCTGCGGCGGGCCTGGCTTCCTCCCTCGTGCTCGTCCTGGCCGGGTCCGTCGTCTACGTCGCAGCCTCGGACGAGGACGAGGGAGCGCAGACCTACCGCGGCAACGGTGTGTCGTTTGACTACCCGGCGGGATGGGAGGAGGGCACCACCGAGACTCTCGCGGAAACCGGCAATGCCGATGAGCTCTGGGAGGTCGCGTTAGTCCTCGACAGCAGGGAGAGCCTCGTCACTGTCGCGGCCTCCCGGATTAACATGCCCGTCACGGCGGAGGACCTGGATGCGTTCACGGCCTGGCTCGAAGGAGCCGTCC
>DATHIG010000160.1:0-2137 GCA_035490035.1 Actinomycetes bacterium | reverse complement strand
CCTCGGGAGACGGCCGCCGCCATGAGCACGACCAGCCCGTAGATGTGGAAGAAGGGCAGCACGGCGATCAGCCGCTCGCCCTCGCCGGCGAGCAGCGCCGGCGCCCCCTGGCAGAGGTTGGCGACCAGGTTGCGGTGGGTGAGCATGACCCCCTTGGGCAGGCCGGTGGTGCCGCTGGAGTAGGGGAGGGCGACCAGGTCGCTGGCCGGGTCGAGGGCAACGGCTGGCGGGGTGTCGCCGGCGGCGAGCAGGCTGGCGAACGGGATCGCGCCCTCGCCCTCGCCGAGCACGAACACCGTCTCGACGCCGCTGCCGGCGGCCGCCTGGAGGGCGTTGCCGAGGAAGGGCGGCACGGTGACCAGGAACCGGGCGCCGGCATTGTTGAGCTGGGCGGCGAGCTCGTCGGCGGTGTAGAGCGGGCTGACGGTGGTGACGATCCCTCCCGCGGCCGAGGCGCCGTAGAAGGCCAGGGCGTACTCGGGCAGGTTGGGACTGTAGATGGCGAAGACGTCACCCTTGCCGAAGCCGCGGGCGGCCAGGCCGGCCGCCACCCGGCGGACCCCGCCGGCCAGCTGCCCGTAGGTAAGTGTCCGCCCGCTGGGCCCGTCGATCAGGGCCGGCAGGTCCGCCCGGCCCATCGCTTCGGCCAGCACGAACTCGTGCAGGGGCAGGTCGGGGATGGTGACGTCGGGATGGGGACTGATGACGACCTCGCCTGCCATGGCTGCCTCCCTGACCGGGGTTCTGGGCCAGTATTGTCAAACGGTCGACGCGGACGTCAGACTGAAGCTTCAACTGGAGGTGCCGCAAGGTGTCCGACCGGTTCGACCATCTGGAAGACAACGAACGCGAGTGGCTGCGTGCCTCACGGCGTTCCGCCGCCCGTCGTTCCTGGCTGCTCATCGGCGCCCTGGTGGTGGTCGCCGTCTTCCTGGCCTGGCTGACCGTCGACGGCCTGCCAGGCTCAGACCGCGACACCACCGAGACCACCACTCCGGAGCAGCGGGCCCTCGCCGACGGTGAGCGGGCCCTCGCCGACTGGGGCCGGTTCGCGGTCACCAACGACCTGCGGGTGATCAAGGACTCGTTCTGGGCCAACGGCCCGCAGTACAAGCAGCTGGCCAAGGAGGCCAAGGAGCGCCGCGGCAAGGCGCTCGGGCCGCCTCCCTACCAGATGACGATCTCGGGGGTGCAGGTGCTCGCGCCCCGGGACGACCAGCGGGTCCTGCGCGGCCGGGTGCAGATGACCCGGCCCGGCGAGGTGCCCCAGCGGTTCGACTGGGACGTCTGGCTGCAGCTCGACAAGGCGGCTGGCGGCCGCTGGCGCCTCTGGACGGTCCGGGACACCGCCGGGCCCTAGGAAGGATCGGCGATACGGCCAGCGAAACTGCTCGCCGGGCTGATCGGGCAACGGTCCATCGGTGAACTCTCCTGCTGATTCGGCGCGTTGGCGCTCAATATGGCCTGCTGGTCGTCTCCGGGCAGGCCAGAACCCCGACGGTGGTGAACCTCGGGGCAGGGTCCATGCTGCGCAACCGGTATCCCCTGGGGGCGGTTACAGCAGTCGTAGCCCGTACTGCTCCGCTACTTTGAAGTGCTTGTCGTTGCGTGTCAGCAGGGGATAGTCGTGGCTGACACAGCAAGCCGCGACCCAGCAGTCATTGGCCGGTACGGGAGTGCGCGCCTGCATGGCGAGTCCTGAGAGCTTGCCCCATGTCTTGACTACATCGAAGTCGCAGCGGACTAGGTCAAACTTCCCGTAGAAGTCCGTCATCCTCGTGATCTGTTGCTGGTCCCAGTTGGCCTTGTAGGCCCCCTGCCAGAACTCCGCGATGGTGACGAACGTAAGCATGGCTGTACAGCCAACAAGCTTTCGATGATGTTCCGGCTCAAGCTTCCCGCGCCAGAGGAACGAGGCAACGTCGGTATCAAGAACGACGGGGTTCCTCAGCGGCATGACTATGCTTCGCGGCTGGCGGCCAAGTCGCAGAGCCAAGTCTCGAACTCTTGGTCAGACTTCCATGGTCCGCCGTCACCAAGTTCAGCTATACGCTGCTCGGTGAGGGGCTCCCCCCGTTGCGCTTCGGACGCTGAAGCGCGCTGGAAACGCTCTCGTAGCTTGGGCTTTGGCTGGCGG
>DATHIG010000159.1:0-2847 GCA_035490035.1 Actinomycetes bacterium | reverse complement strand
AACGACCGCAGCCGCGACTGGAAAGGCCACCGCTTCAGTGAGCTGTCCAGGCTGCGGGCCGATCTTCCCTTGCAGTTCGACGAGGCTACCAACCGGACCATCGAGCTGATCGATGTCTTGTGGCTCAAGGGCAACGCAGTGGTGGCGGCCTTTGAGATCGAGAGCACGACCTCGATCTACTCGGGGCTGCTGCGCATGTCGGACCTGATCGCGATGCAGCCCAACCTCAACATCCCCCTGTACCTGGTTGCGCCCGACGAGCGGCGGCAGAAGGTGTTTGCCGAGGTCAACCGGCCCACCTTCTCGCGGCTGTCCCCGCCGCTTGTGGACCTTTGCCGGTTCATCGCCTTCTCGGCCCTCCGTGATCAGCTCTGCCAGGTCCGGTCGTTCGTCCGCTACCTCAAACCTGAGTTCCTCGATGAGGTGTCGGAGTCGTGCGTCCTGGAAGACGATTGACCTCTGGGATCGCCTCCCCGCCTGCGACCGACAGGCACGAGACCCTCAACCTCTCCGGGTCGTTCTCGCGGCATAGCCGCAAGTCCGCTGTGGCGTGCCTGAGCAGGAGCTTCGCCATCTCCCTATCCCGGCCCTTACCGCCCTGTCCTGCCTGGTCGCGGATGCTCTCGTGAGCAAGTCGGTGAGCATCCGACGGACGGAGCCCCGCCCAGCTGGCCGTCAACGGCAAGACGGTCCGTTGCACCACGGATCAGGATCGGTGAAGTGTTCCCAGAACTTGGTCGACGACCGCGCCGTCCTCCGGATCGAGCAGCTCGGCCTTGACCTCAAGACCCGGCACCCATGCCTGAAAGCCACCTCCCCGCCGATACTCGTTCCAGTACAGCAGCTCGTCGCCCACGCCTTGGCCAAGATTGTCTGGGTGCAGGCGCAGCAGCTGCACCGCCAGGCCGTTGATCGTGGTCGCGGCTGCCATGGCGGGCGGCTGCTCGTCGGCCCGATGATCGACCCACAGCAGCGGTGTCCGAAGCCGGGGGATCGGGCAGGGCGGCCGCAGGTTGGAGTGGCCAAGCACGACAGCCGGCCCCGGCAGCATCCCTGGGCAGGGGAGCTTGCGGCCGTCGCGGACCCGCCAAGTGGCGGGGGCAAAGAAGCTGAGCCCCCGATAGTCCACGGCCTTCCAACCGGCTGGTCGTGTTGGCATTGACGTGGTTGGTGGGATCAACCCAGCCGTGGCGGGTGCGTCGCGGGCTGGATGGGTGCAGCCCGCCAGCACCAGGGCGACCAGCAACACCAGCGCCGCGCGTCGCATGCTGCCTCCAGGCTGGGACGGGCCAGTGGTGTCCTGTTCGACGATCCGGCAGAAGCTCGAGTTCCGAGGGGAGCCGTAACTCCTCCGACAAGTGTCGCAACTCCTCGGATCGCCTGTGGTGTGAGCTGCAGGCCCGCCGGATCTGACCCCCCTGCACGCCATACACGGACCTGCCGCCCCGACACGGCCGATTACAGCTGACAAGCTGCAGATTTGGTTGTCCGTTGGGCACCGTGGTTGACCGCTGATGACCGCTGGCTCGCGGCCCCACGACGGCCCCGGCGACGGTTTGGGGACCTGCTGGGGTCTCTCAGACCCCAACTCCACGGTTCATCGTGGGAGCTCAGGGCAAGGTTGGATACCTTCCTGGAGGCGAGGTCTTGGTGACTGAGGTGCTTGACCGACTCCGCGATGCCCAGACGGTCACGACAGGGACACCTTCGTCGTCTGCCTTGACCCGCAGTACCGCAGCGAGCAGCCCGTCCATCCCGACCGGGCAGGAGCGCCGCCCCTCTCCAGCGGGTCAGGGAATGATCGCTCGCCGCCTGATCTGCCCGTTGCTCTCCAAGTAGGTTCGCTTGCTGGCCAGGAAGGGATCATCCGGCGCCGGCTGTTGACGACCGTCGACGGGATCGTCGGCCGGTCACCTGGCGAGCGCGTGGGCTGGGCCGGTGAGTCCGTCGCCGAGGCATGGTTGCTGCTCTGTAACGGCCTGAGGAAAGCCACCGTTCCATAATTGACGGGATCCATACGACTATGCCGTGATGTCACATTCGAGGGAGTCGTTCAAGGAGATCTACAACGCTGGCCGGGGAGTTCGAGGCTCCTACTGATCTACGCTTGGGTCAGTCGCCCGAGGGTGGCCAGTGCCGGTGGCCGGGTCCCGCTGGATCAAGGCCCGGTCCGGCAGCAAGCCGTCACGTGCGTTGTGGTAATAACGGGCTCGGCCTCGATCCTCTGGCAGCTGTGATCACGGCGGACGAGCCGCTACCGCATGAAGCAAGTGAATGGTTGCCTCGGGCGAGGGGACAGATCGTGGACCTTGACAGCTCCATGCGTGAGCTCACCAGGGTGCGCACCCTGGTAGAACGATTCCATCAGCGCCTCCAGGCCGAGGCTGCACCCCAGGCGTCTCCGCTTGCCGAGACCGTGGCTGAGCTTGGCACCGCGCTGGAGGGACTGCGGGTCGCCGAGGAGGAGCTCCGGGTCCAAACCGACACCCTGGTCGCCGCCCAGGAGCAGCTGGCCGCCCAACGCGAACGCTACCGCGAACTGTTCGAGTCCGCCCCGGCCCCGTACATGGTCACCGACCCAGCCGGGACGGTGCGGGCGGCCAACCTGCGGGCCGTGCGCCTGCTCGGCATCCCCCACGAGGTCTTGATCGGCAGGCCGCTGGTGATGTTTGTCGTTGCCGAGGACCGCCAGCGGTTCCCCGACTGGCTCGGCCAGCTCGGCAGCTCCACAGCGGTCCCCGAGTGGACGTTGCGGTTGCAGCCCCGCCGCCGCCAGGCAGTTCCCGTCGCGGTTGCCGTCCACGTAGCCCGCGATGAACAGGATCGCGTGCGCGAGTTACGCTGCCT
>DATHIG010000158.1:0-5020 GCA_035490035.1 Actinomycetes bacterium | reverse complement strand
GGGGTATCGCCGGCCGGGCTCGAACAGGCCGGCCAGGTGGTCGAGGACCACCAGGCGCTTGCCGCGTGCGGCCGGCACGGCCAGCAGGCGGCCGTTGTGCACGAAGCGTCTGAGCACATCGGCCGCCTGCGACTCCACGGGCGCGGCGGCGTCGGTTGGCGGGGGGATGGCCGCCGCGCGGAGGACCTGGGGGCGTAGCCGGTAGCTCTTGCCGGCGCCGCCGTCGAGCAGGCCGCCGGCCACCAACCGGCCGAGCGCCCTCGCCGCGGCCCGTGGCTCCAGGCCGGCCCGGTCCACCACCTCAGGCAGCGTCTCGGCGCCCAGCGCGACGGCGGCGAGAGCCTTGAGCCGGTCGGGCTCGGCCAGCAACGCCACCAGCTCCCTGGCGCCGGGCGGCTCGTCCATGCGCCCATTGTGGACGATGCTTCGCTGTGGGGGGTGCCGTGCTAGCATTTCGCCTGGTGAGGGTGCCTGTTGGCACCCTGCCGGCGGGCATCGGGCGCGCCGGTCCGGGCCAGGAGGCCCGGCGCGCGGGTGGGGGCGATTTTCGAGTCGTGGCCAGGACAGTCCGGACCGCCTATGCCTGCACCGAGTGCGGTGCCGCCAGCCCTCGCTGGGTTGGCCGCTGCCCGGCCTGCGGCACCTGGAACAGCCTGGTCGAGGAGGTGCTGGAGCGCACCAGCCCGGCCCGGGCGTCGGGCCCGGTGGCCGCCCCCGTCCCGATCACCGAGGTCGCGGCCCAGACAGGCGCCCACCGCACCACCGGCGTCGGCGAGCTCGACCGGGTCCTCGGCGGCGGGCTGGTGCCCGGCTCGGTCGTCCTGCTGGCCGGCGAGCCCGGCATCGGCAAGTCGACCCTGCTGCTGGGGGTGCTGGCCGGCCTGGCCGCCGACGGTCCGGTGCTGTACGTCTGCGCCGAGGAGTCGCGCGAGCAGGTCCGCCTGCGCGCCGAGCGCCTCGGCGCCCTCCACCCTGGGCTGCTGCTGGCCGCCGAGACCGACCTTGGTGCCGTCCGCACCCTGATCGAGCAGGTCCGGCCGGCCGTCGTGGTCGTCGACTCGGTCCAGACCGTCGCCGACCCGGAGCTGGCCGGCGCCCCCGGCGGGGTCGGCCAGGTTCGCGAGGTCGCCGCCCAGCTCGTGCGGCTGGCCAAGGAGCGGGCCATCGCCACCTTCCTGGTCGGCCAGGTCACCAAGGAGGGCGTGGTCGCCGGACCCAAGACCCTCGAGCACCTGGTGGACGTGGTCCTCAACTTCGAGGGCGACCAGCACCACGCCCTGCGCCTGGTCCGCTGCACCAAGAACCGCTTCGGCCCGGCCTACGAGGTCGGCTGCTTCGAGATGACCGAGGTCGGGCTTCAGCCGCTGGCCGACCCGTCGCGGCTGTTCCTGTCCGCCCGCTCGGCCGGGGTGCCGGGGGTCGCCTGCACGGTCAGCCTCGAGGGCCGGCGGCCGCTGGTCACCGAGGTCCAGGCGCTGGTCGTGCCGAGCGCCATGGCCATGCCCCGGCGCACCGCCCAGGGGCTGGACGGCGGCCGGCTGGCCATCCTGGTCGCCGTGCTCGAACGCCGGGCCCGCATCGGCCTCGCCGGCAACGACGTGTTCGCCGCGACCGCCGGCGGCGTCCGGATCACCGAGCCCGCGGCCGACCTGGCCGTCTGCCTCGCCCTGGCCTCGGCCGCCCGCGACCGGCCGGTCCCGGCCGACCTGGTCATCTTCGGGGAGGTCGGCCTGGGCGGAGAGGTCCGCCCGGTGCCGCAGCTCCCGCGGCGCCTGGCCGAGGCGGCCCGCCTCGGCTTCCGCCGGGCGCTGGTCCCCGCCACCGGCCTCCCCGACAGCGCTCGCACCCAGGACGGGATCGAGCTGGACCCGATCCTGTCGGTGGCCGAGTCGCTGGCCGTCCTGGCCAGCATCCCGGCCCCGCCCGTTGTGGACGTGCGCCGTTGAGCCGGAAGGGTTCGGGGAACCCCAAGGGGGTGCCCCAGTGAGCTTGGACGACCGCCTGGTGGAGGTGCTGCGCCAGGTCGCGCCAGGGACGGCCCTGCGCCCGGGCCTGGAGCGCATCCTGCGCGCCAACACCGGTGCGCTGATCGTGCTCGGCTCCCCGCCCCAGGTCGAGGCCCTGTTCACCGGCGGGTTCCAGATCGACGTCCCGTTCACCGCCCAGCGCCTCTCCGAGCTGGCCAAGATGGACGGCGCCCTCGTCCTCGACGAGACCGGCGGCCGCATCCTGTGGGCCAACGTCCACCTGATGCCCGACCCGGCCATCGCCACGGTGGAGACCGGCACGCGCCACCGCACCGCCGAGCGGGTGGCCAGGCAGGCCGGGGTGCCGGTGATCTCGGTCTCCCATTCGATGCGCACCATCACCCTGTACGTCGAGGGCTGGCGCCACGTGCTCGACGACGTCGGCTCGGTGCTGTCGAGGGCCAACCAGGCGGTCGCGACCCTTGAGCACTACCGGGCCCGCTTCGACGAGGCCAGCGCGACCCTCGACGCGCTGGAGCTGCACGGCCAGGCCGCCCTCAGAGACGTCCTGGCCCTGCTCGGCCGGGCCGAGGTGGTACGTAGGGTGGCCGGCGAGCTCGAGCATTACGTGGCCGAGCTGGGCAGCGAAGGCCGGCTGCTGGGGCTGCAGCTGGAGGAGCTGGGCGCCGGCGTCGACCAGGAGAAGCTGCTGACCGTCCGCGACCACCTGCGCCCGCGGCCCGGATGGGAGGTGGCCGACGTGCTCGCCGAGCTGGGTCGCCTGACCCCGGAGGAGCTGTCGGACCCGACGGCCGTCGCCAAGGCGATCGACCTGACCGGCGACCCGGAGGCCCTGGACGCGGTGCAGATCCCTCGCGGCTACCGGCTGCTGGCCAGGGTGCCCCACTTGCCACCTTCGGTGGTCGACCGGGTGGTGGAGCGCTTCGGGTCGCTCAAGGTCATCCTGGCCGTCGGGCCGGAGGACCTGGAGGAGGTCGAGGGGGTGGGCGCCGGGCGGGCCCGGCTGCTCCGTGAGGGGCTCCTGCGCCTGGCCGACGGCGCCCGGCCCGTGGGCGACGCCTGACCCGACCCTCCGCAAACAGGCCATCTACCTGCGACTTCAGTTGTACGAGCGGACTCGGAAATGTTATCCTGTCTATTGTTCCGTTCGAGGGAAGGGGTTTTCGCGTATGTTCAAGGTCGGCGACAGCGTCATCTACCCACAGCATGGGGCCGCGGTCATCGAGGGCCTCCAGGATCGTGAGGTAGGCGGCGAGACCAGGGAATACCTGGTCCTCAAGCTGACGTATGGCGACCTCACCCTCATGGTGCCCCGCGACAACTGCCAAGAGGTCGGCATCCGCGAGGTCTGCAGCTCCGAGGACGTCGAAGGCGTCTTCGAGATCCTGCGCACCGGTGAGTCCTCCACCCAGGGCAACTGGAGCCGCCGCTTCAAGGGCAACATCGAGCGTCTCCAGTCTGGCGACATCTTCCAGGTCGCCGAGGTCGTCCGCGACCTCACCGTGCGTGACCGCGAGAAGGGCCTGTCGGCCGGCGAGAAGCGCATGCTCCAGCGCTCCCGCCAGATCCTGGTCTCCGAACTGGTGCTTGCCTGCCACTGCGACGAGGGCAAGGCCATCCTTCTGGTCGACGAGGCGCTCGAGTCGTAACCAGCGCAGATCCGTCGACGACGCCCACCGCCTTCCCGGCGGTGGGCGTGGTCGTGCCGGCGGGCGGGATCGGCCGTCGCCTCGGCGCCGGTGGCGCCAAGGCCCTCGTCCACCTGGCCGGGCGGCCATTGCTGGCCCACGCCGTCGAGGCGATGCAGGCCAACCGCTGCGTCACCGACGTGGTGGTGGTCGCCCACCCCGACGTGCTCGACATCACCAGCAAGCTGCTCGCCGACGAGGGCTTCGCCAAAGTGACCGCGGTGGTCGCTGGCGGCCCGACCCGCCAGGCCAGCGTTGCCGCCGGCCTGGCGGCCCTGCCCCAAGGGCCCGGCTACGTCGCCGTCCACGACGCCGCCCGCCCCCTGGCCGGCCAGGGGGCGCTCGACCGGATGCTCGGGCTGCTGGTGGAGGCCGGGGTGGCCGGGGTGGTGCCGGGAGTGCCGGTGATCGACACCATCCGTCGCGTCGACGCCGCCTATCGGTCGACCGACATCATCGACCGCGAGCAGCTGCGCGCCATGCAGACCCCGCAGCTGTTCGTGCGCGAGGTGCTGGAGGAGGCGCACCGGCTGGCCCTCCGGGACGGGGTCGACGCGGCCGATGAGGCCGCCCTGGTCGAGCTGGCCGGCCACCCGGTCCAGGTGGTGCCGGGCGATCCTGAGAACATGAAGGTGACCACCTCCCTCGACCTGGCCGTCGCCGAGGCCCTCCTGGCCCGCCGGAGGGGTCCGGGTACGGTTCATCACCGTCCGATGGGGCCTGGGGAGCCCCAGTGAGCGGGAGGGGTCCTTGAGCCTTCCTTCGCTGCGGGTCGGGCAGGGGGTCGACGCCCACCCGCTGGTCGCGGGGCGGCTGCTGGTCCTGGGCGGGGTGGCCGTGCCGTTCGAGCTCGGCCTCGACGGTCACTCCGACGCCGACGTCGTCGCCCACGCCGCCTGCGACGCCCTGCTCGGCGCGGCCGGTCTGGCCGACCTCGGCAACCACTTCCCGTCCGGCGATCCTCGATGGAAGGCCGTCTCCAGCATCGAGCTGTGCCGCCAGGTGGCCGAGCTGGTCGCGGCCAGCGGCTGGGTGGCCGTCAACCTCGACGTGACCGTGCTCTGCGACCGACCACGCCTCGGCCACCTCACCACCGAGATGGCGGCCAACCTGGCCGCCGCCCTCGGCCTGGAACCGGCCCAGGTCCGGGTCACCGCCAAGGGCACCGACGGCCTTGGCTTCCCCGGCCGGGGCCAGGGGATCGCCGCCACCGCCGTCTGCCTGGCGGCCGCCGGTAACCTCTGAGCAGCCAGTTCGCGAGTAGGATACAGGCTCGCCAGCCCGATCCCGACCTCGGAGCCGAACCGACCGTGGCCCTGCAACTCCACAACACGCTCACCAGAC
>DATHIG010000157.1:0-2370 GCA_035490035.1 Actinomycetes bacterium | reverse complement strand
CCGACGAGATAGCCCTCGAAGCCGGCCGACTGGTCGCCGTCCACAGCGTCGCCGACGGCGCAGGGGAGCGGACGGTGGTGTTCTGCCACCCGGCCCCCGGCGCCGGCGGGTTCGACCCCGACCCAGGTCGTCGCCGTCACGCGTCGCGAAGCCGCCGCAACGCAACGGCGATCGCCACCACCAGCACCCCGGCCTGCACGGGCGGCCTCCAGGGCCGCGGTCTTCTCCTCCAGGGCCTGCGCGTGCCGGTCGACACCTCGAATTCGCAGACTGGATCGACGGCCGTAGAATCGGCTCGGTGAGCGCCGCTGACGTGGTCCTTCTCCTGGTTGCCGGCGTCCTCGCCGGCGTCGCCGGCTCGGTCGCCGGCCTGGCGTCGCTGGTGTCCTATCCCGCCCTGCTCGCCGTTGGCCTGCCCGCGCTGACCGCCAACGTCACCAACACGGTCTCGCTGGTGCTGTACACGGTCGGCGCGTCGGTGTTCTCCCGCCGGGAGCTGGTCGGCCAGTCGGGCCGGCTGCGCCGGCTGGCGCTGGTCACCGCGGTTGGCGGCGCCGCCGGGGCGGCGTTGCTGCTGTCGACCCCTGCTGAGGTCTTCGAGCTGCTGGTCCCCGTGCTGATCGGCGCGGCCTCCCTGGTCCTGCTGCTGCAGCCGGGGGTGACGCGGCTCACCGGCGGTGTGGTCAGCGAGCGCAACCCGCTGGTGCTGGTCGGGGTGTTCGCCGTTGGCGTGTACGGCGGCTACTTCGGGGCCGCCGCCGGCGTGGTGCTGCTCGCTCTGCTTACGGTGTCGGTCTCCGAGCCGCTGGCCAGGCTGGTCGCCGCCCGCAACGTCGCCCTCGGGCTGGCCAACGCCGTGGCCGCGGTCGGCTTCGCCGTGTTCGGCCCGGTCCGCTGGGCCGCGGCGGCGCCGCTGGCCGCCGGCTTCCTGCTCGGCGGCGGACTCGGGCCGGGCCTGGTGCGCCGGCTGCCCGGCGACCGCCTGCGGGTCGCGATCGCCCTGCTCGGCCTTGGCCTGGCCATCAAGCTGGGGATCGACGCCGCCGCCGGATAGTCCGCCGCCCCCGGTAGACTCCCGGCTTGTGACCGAGCGCGTCCTGTCGACCCGTGAGCTCAACCGGGCGCTGCTGGCCCGCCAGCTCCTCCTCGAGCGATCGCCGCTGCCCCTGACCGATGCGCTGGAGCAGGTGGCAGGCCTGCAGACCCAATATGCCCCGTCGGCCTACGTGGGTCTGTGGTCGCGGCTGCGCGACTTCCGCCGCGACGAGCTGACCAGGGCGCTGGAGGAGCGGCGGGCGGTGCAGGCGACCCTGATGCGGGTCACCATCCACATCGTCTCCGCCGCCGACTACCCGCCGCTCACCGAGGCGATCAGGGCCAGCCGCCGGGAGTGGTGGGCCAGGGTCACCCGCCGCCAGCTGGAAGGCGTCGACATGGAGGCGGCCGCCACCCTGGTCCGAGCGCGCCTGGCTGCCGGCCCGGCCCGCCAGGCCGAGCTGTCCGCATTGCTGGCCGGCGAGGGGTTCCCCAGGACGGTGTGGACGGGGCTCGGGCTCTGGCTCGACCTGGTTCGGGTCCCGCCCTCTGGCACCTGGGAGCGGCGCCGGGCCGACCTGTACGGCCTGGCCGGCGACTGGCTCGGGCCCTGGGAGGTGTCCGAGGCCGATGGGCTGGAGCACCTGGTCCGGCGCTATCTGACCGGCTTCGGGCCGGCGTCCCTCGGCGACCTCGGCAGCTGGGCCGGCCTGCCGCTGACCCCGCTGCGGCCGGTGCTGGAGCGGGTCGGGGCCCGTCGGTTCCGCGACGAGCGGGGCGGTGCGCTGTACGACCTGCCCGACGCGCCCCTGCCCGACCCGGCGACGCCGGCGCCGCCGCGGTTCCTGCCCACCTGGGACGCCAACCTGCTGGTGCACGCCCGGCGTACCCAGCTCCTGCCCGAGCGGTACCGCGGCCGCATCTTCAACAGCAGGCACCCGCATTCGTTCCCGACCTTCCTGGTCGACGGTGCCGTTGCCGGGACCTGGCGCCACGAGCAGGGCCGGGTGCGTCTGGAGCCGTTCGAGCCCCTGCCCCGCCCGGTCCGCCGCCAGCTCGACGGCGAGGCCGAGCACCTGGCCGCCTTCCACGAGGGCTAGGACAGCGGGCATGTGTCCGGCGCCGCATGCAGCGCGGGGCCATCCGTGCAGTCCTGGAGCTTGCGCGCCGCCCACGGCGGCCACGCAAATCCCTCTGCGATGATCTTCTTGTGGTGGTCGCGGTGAGGGTCTGACCCGAAATCCCATTGGCTTGGTGCCTTTGGTTCGACCTGTCGGCTCGAGCCACGGCCACCGCTGCGAGGATCCACCCGTGGTGGTTGCGGCGAGGGCCTGA
>DATHIG010000156.1:0-2392 GCA_035490035.1 Actinomycetes bacterium | reverse complement strand
CCTGGCCGGGTCCTGGTCTGCCCGCGCCGGAGGGATCGATCTGGTGACACGCGCCAACCGGGCGAGCGCGTCTGTCTGGCCTCGCCGGTCCTTTCTCGCCGCCGCTGGCCTTGTCGCCGCCGGTGTCACGCTCGAGGCGTGCGGGCCCGATCAGCTGTGGGACTTCGGGTCGTCGGCGCGGGCTGGCCGGGGAGCCGGCCAGCCGCCACCGGTCGCCGCCCCCGATGGTGCCGTCCGGCTGGTCGCCGCTCCCGACGTCGTCGATCTTGGAGGGCGGTCGGCGAAGACCTGGACCTTCAACGGCTCGCTGCCGGGGCCGGAACTGCGGCTGCGCGCCGGGCAGGTCCTCCGGGTCCAATTCGACAACCGTCTGCCTGCCCCAACAAGCATCCACTGGCATGGGATCGCGCTTCGCAACAACATGGACGGCGTTCCCGGGTTCACCCAGTCCGCGGTCGCCCCTGGTGCTCGGTTCATCTACGAGTTCATCGTCCCCGATCCGGGGACCTACTTCTTCCATCCCCACGCCGGGGTGCAGCTTGATCGCGGCTTGTACGGCGTGCTGGTGGTCGAGGACCCGGCCGAGCCCGGGCGCCACGACCGCGAGGCGGTCATCGTCCTTGACGACTGGACCGACGGCGTCGGCGAAACACCCGATGAGATCCTTGCGCGACTGCAGGCGGGCGGCATGGATCACAGCGGGATGGCGGGTATGGACCACAGCATGGCCGGCATGGACCACGGGGCCGGCATGCCGACCAAGGCCAAGGCCTACGGCCCGCTGGGCGGCCATGACACCGGCGACATTCGCTACCCGCTGTACCTGGCCAACGGCCGCCAAGCCCGGTCGCCGGCGACCGTGGCCGCACGACCAGGAGATCGGGTGCGGCTGCGCATCATCAACGCCGGCGCCGACACCGCATTCCGGCTGGCGCTCGGGGGCCACCGGCTGACAGTCACCCACGCTGACGGGTTCCCGGTGCTCCCGGTCACCGGGGACGCCGTGCTGATCGGCATGGGTGAGCGCTATGACGTGCTGGTGCAGCTCGACGACGGTGTTTTCCCGCTGGTCGCGGTCGCTGAGGGCAAGGCGGCCCAGGCGCTGGCCGTGGTGCGCACCAACCGGGGACCTGCGCCGCGGGCCAATGTCGGCCCCAAGGAGCTGCGGCGGCGGCTGATCACCGTACATGGCCTACAAGCCGCCGCTGGTGTCGACCTCGGCCCGGTCACCCCCCACCGAACCCACCGGCTGGTCCTGGACGGGAACATGGAGACCTACCGGTGGACCATCAATGGACAGGCCATGCACGGGGGTGCCCCGCTCCAGGTACGGGAAGGAGAGCGGGTGCGGCTGGTGTTCGAGAACCGGTCGACGATGTTCCATCCGATGCACCTGCATGGCCACACCTTCCAGGTCCGGCGGGCCGGTGCCGGCGATCCCGGGCCCAGGAAGGACACGGTGATCGTGCGCCCGGCAGAACAGGTGGCGGTCGACTTTGACGCCGGCAACCCGGGTCGCTGGATGCTCCACTGCCACAACGCCTACCACCAGGCGGGCGGCATGATGACCGAGTTATCCTATGTGGCGTGAACCTCGCCGAGGTTGCTCGATCCCCTGAGGCACAGCACTGAGCTGAGCACCGGCCGGACGACTCGGCCAGGGCAGTTCACGCGGCAGTGCGGTGATGGTGAAGCTGTTCGTCGGCGGCCACGGGCGTGAGCCCGCGACAGCTGTGCGTCTCAGGCGGGGCCGATCGTCTCGGCGCTGGCCTCGAAGGCAGCAGGTCAGCCTTGTGCAGCAGCGCCGCCCTCGTAGCCCCATGCGCGCTCCAGCCGGCCGGGTCAGTACCTCCCAGCCCAGGCGCCGGTAGAAGCGTCCAGAGCCGGCGACCTCATCCTCGATGGCGGTGCTCCGACAAACTCCTCGGGCTCGCGTTCCAGCCGGCTGGCGATGAACACCCCAGGCAGCGACCACCCGGGCACGACCGCGTTCAGGTGACAGTTGATGAGCGCCTGCAGCTGCGGCAGGTGCTCGGGCGGACGGCTCGACGTGCGAGATCACGGCGCCGACGAGGGCGACCAGGGGGGCGTTCACGGCGCGCCATCAGGGCTTGGGTGGCCTGGATGAGCTTGAATGCCATCGCGAGCCCGGCGGCTCACGACCCGGCCGCGGGTGACCGGTGGAGGCCGAGCAGGAGTCGCTGCATCTACGGCTGCGACAGCGCACGCTGCTCGTGCCGCTTCGCACGCTGCTCGTGCTGCTTGCGTTGCCCGTACCGGGTCATGCCCCGGGGCTTGTACACCGCCAGCCCCGTGGCCACGAGCAACAGCAGCAGGGCGGCAGCGGCGTGGAGCACGGGGGATGCGGTCCGCACCACGCCGAGATCGGCTG
>DATHIG010000155.1:0-2303 GCA_035490035.1 Actinomycetes bacterium | reverse complement strand
CCGTAGGCCTGCTCGGCCCGCGACCCCTTCTGCAGCCGGCACGGGTCCAGCCCCAGGCGCATGGTGCCGCCCTTGTCGGCGACCCGGCGCTGGTCGGGCAGCAGGTCGATGACCGGGTAGGAGGTCTCGCTTTCGAACTCGCTGGAGTTCGCGTTGTCCAGGCCGGCCAGGTTGCGGGCCACCTCGATGACCGCGCACTGCAGGCCGAGGCAGATGCCCAGGAACGGGACCCGGCGCTCGCGGGCGAAGCGGATGGCCTCGACCTTGCCCTCGACCCCGCGGATCCCGAAGCCGCCTGGCACCAGCACCCCGTCGACGGTCTCGAGGACCTTGCGAGCCTGCGGGTCCTCCAGCTCGTCGGAAGCGCACCAGACCACCTCAACCTCGACTCCATGGTGAGAGCCGGCATGCTGCAGGGCCTGGGTGACCGACAGGTAGGCGTCGGGCAGATTGATGTACTTGCCGACCAGGGCGATGCGGATGCCGCGACGGGGGTTGCGGATCCGTTCGACCAGCGCCCGCCACTCGGCCAGGTCTGGCTGGCCGGCCCTGCCCTCCAGGCGCAGATGGCGGACCAGGTAGTCGTCCAGGCCCTCGGCGTGCAGGACCAGGGGGATCTCGTAGATCGAGTCGGCGTCGGGTGCGGACACGACCGCCTCGGCGTCGACGTCGGACAGCAGCGAGATCTTCCGCTTGAGCGCATCGGTGATCGGCCGGTCGGTGCGGCACACGATCGCGTCGGGCTGGATGCCGAGCGAGCGCAGCTCGCGGACCGAGTGCTGGGTCGGCTTGGTCTTCAGCTCTCCCGACGGTCCGATGTAGGGGACCAGCGAGACGTGGACGAAGAACACGTGCTCGCGCCCGATGTCGTGGCGGAGCTGGCGGATCGCCTCCAGGAACGGCAGCGACTCGATGTCGCCGACGGTGCCGCCGACCTCGGTGATGACCACGTCGGCGTCCTCGGCCACCCGCACGATGCGGGCCTTGATCTCGTTGGTGATGTGCGGGATCACCTGGACGGTGTCGCCCAGGTACTCGCCGCGCCGCTCGGCCGCGATCACAGTCGAGTAGATCGCCCCGGTGGTGACGTTGGAGTCCCGGTACAGGCTCTCGTCGATGAACCGCTCGTAGTGGCCGAGGTCCAGGTCGGTCTCGCAGCCGTCGTCGGTGACGAACACCTCGCCGTGCTGGAACGGGTTCATGGTGCCCGGGTCGACGTTGATGTACGGATCCAGCTTCTGCATCGTGACCCGCAGGCCGCGCGCCTTCATCAGGCGTCCGAGCGAGGCTGCGGTGAGACCCTTGCCGAGCGACGAGGCGACCCCGCCCGTCACGAAGATGTGCTTCGCCAAAGTAGCTTTGACCCCCTTTGGGCCCATCGGGGGAACCGGGTGCTCACGCCGCTGGCCACCCAGTTGTCTGCGGGCCCTCCGGGATGCCAGCGTAGCACGAACGCCGGAGCTCCCTCCGCAGGATGCGTGAAGATCCGGGTTGACCACGGTACAGGCGCTTTGCGCGGCGGGGGGGAGCCGGAGCTCCCTCCGAGGATGCGTGAGACCCCGGATTGACCACGGTACCGGCCCTCTGGGGGCGGTGTGGGCGCCCAACGCTCCCCCACCTGGATCGGGGACGAAGGATTGTCAGGCCTGCCGGCGACCGAGCCGGTCCGCGGCCCGGAGCACCCGGTTGCCCTCGATGACGCGGGAGAACGAGACCCGCTCGGAGGCGAGCTGCAGGACCAGCAGCACCACGACCGCCGCCAGCAGCAGCCACAGGGGGCCGGCCAGGAGCAGGGTCCCCACCACGGCGCCGAGCGCGTTGGCCCCGGCGTCGCCCAGCATGCCCTCCTCCCGCAGATCGAAGGGCAGCGCGGCCAGGGCGGCGCCGGCCAGCCCGGCCGACCAGGCGCCGCCGGCGGGATCGAGCAGGCAGCCGGCCACCCACAGGGGCAGGAACACCTTGGCACAGCGGCCGGGGCGCAGGTCGAGCAGGTTGGCCAGGTTGGCGGTGGAGGCGACCACCACCCCGCCGAGCAGGACCGCCCAGGTCGGGCGGTCCCCCGGCGTGGCCAGGCTGGCGACCAGCAGGCCGGCCAGGGCGCCGCCGAGCAGCTTGATCCCGCCGCCGGTGAGCCGCCCACCGGCCAGGGCCCGCAGATGGCCGCGGAACCCGCGGTTGCCCCCCCGGTCCTCGACCAGGTCGTCGACCAGTCCGAGGACCAGGAAGGCCAGCCCGGCGACGACAACGGCCAGCCCCGACGAGGCCAGCAGGCCGGCCTGGCTGGCCCGCAGCGGGTCGGCCCG
>DATHIG010000154.1:0-6769 GCA_035490035.1 Actinomycetes bacterium | reverse complement strand
TCCACCTTCGCCATGCCGCTGCTGGATTCGGTGAAGGCGCGGGGGTTCCGGCCCGAGGTCGCCATCATGGACATGGGCTACGACCACGAAGCGATCTACGCCGACTGCGAACAGCGCGACTGCCACCCGATCATCCCCCTGCGCCAGACCCCAGCCGTCAAGGCCGGCAAGCATCTGCCGCCACCTGCGAGCACGGCGAGTGGACGTTCGCCGGGGCCGAAACCAAGCGGCGAGCGGCCAAGTGGCGCTGCCCTTCGGGCGAGTGCTCCCCCGCGACGCGGACCTGACCATCCTGGCCCGGCTGGCGACCGCACTCGCCAAAGCCCGAGCGTAGGCGAGCCTGCCCCGAGCACCACCACCTCGGGGTTCCGGCCTGCTCGGAGACGGCCGCAGTCATACTGAGCGCCAAGCACGCCCGGATCAGCAGGAGACTTCACCGATGGACCGCTACCCGATCAGCCCAGCGCGCAGTTTCGCTGGCCGTATCGCCGATCCCTCCTAGGCCACCAGCTCGCGTTCCAGGGGAGTGCGGAAGCGGGGGGTGACGCGGATGGGGCCGAGCCAGTCGGCCAGGCGGCCGGCCTCAGCCTCGATCGCCGCCGTCGCCTCGGTGCCGACGTCCTCCAGGAGGCGGAGCGCGACCTCGCCCGACCTGCGCTGGGCCCAGCCGCCGACGACCCGGCCATCCCACCAGATGGTCGGGCCGGCGTTGCCGTTGCGGTCGAACAGGACGGGGCGGTGGGGACCGAGGAAGAAGTCCCGGCCGGCCCAGCCCATCGTGGTTGGGTCGAGGGAGGGCAGCAGGGCCGCCCAGGGCTGGGGCGCCGGCACCGGGTCCAGGTCGTCCGCCAGCACCAGGCCGGGGGTGCCGTCCAGGTCGACCTCGACGGTTCCGGCCTCGGCCAGGGCGCGGCGCACCTGGCCGAGCGTCAGTCCCGTCCACCACTTGAGGTCGGCGGCCGTGCCGGGGCCGAACGCGGCCAGCCACCCGCGGACCAGCTCGACCTGCGCGGTCTGGGTCGACCACTGGGGAACGCCGTCCGGCAGCCAGGCGTCGACCACCGACCAGCGGTACTGGCCGCTGACCCAGGAGCCGCGGGGACGGCCGCGGACGATGCGGCCCTCGGCGGCCAGCACCAGCAGGATGCGGGTGACGACGCTCTGTCGTGCCTCGTAGGGCTTGCCCTCGGCGACCACGATCTGCTGGCGCAGGCGGGGGTCGTCCTGGGCGACCTCGGTGGCGGTCGCTCCGCCCCGGGCCTCCAGCGCCTTGACCGTCGCCGTCCCGACCTCCTCGACCCAGGCGGCCGGGTCGTCGGCCAGGCCGGCCCGCCCGACCATGTCGAGGAGCAGGCGGCGCTGCTGGACAGCGATGGCGTCGGTGCAGGCGGCCTGGACCACCGGCATGAGCTCGACCGGTTCGACGAACATGGTCCGGCGCATGCCGAGGATCCGGACCAGCGCCCGATCGTCGTACAGCGCCCGCTCGACCGCGGCCACCTCAGGGACCGCCATCCGGGCCTGGGCGGCCAGGTACACGGTCGCCGGGTCGGTGGCGTGCAGGCCGACCAGGTCCCGAGCCGCCTCGACCACGCCGGTCCTTGCCGTCGCGGCCAGGTGGTGGCGCACGCCCAGCCGGGCCCGGCGTTCCTCGATCCCGATCCGTCGCATCGGGCCACTACAGCAGGAGGGCCGGGCGGCCGACAACCTTGAGACAGTCCCCAGGTGACCGGATTGACAGCATCTGCGCAGATCGGTATGGAACCTGAGGGCCAGCTGGGGCGTCTTCTTAGGTGCATGCCTACGTCGCTGGGCGGTGGTGGGAATGAGCGCGAGCGGGACGGGGGCCGCGGCGGCCAGGGAGCGGGCGGGAGCCTCGCCCCGGCTGGTCGCAGTCCCGGGACCTGGCGGCAATGGGCAGCAGCCGGCTCCGCGACCGGCCCGGGTGGTGGTCTTCCTCGGGGTCGAGGATGACGTCCGCAGCCGCGTGGCCGCCGCCCTGCTCACCCACCGGTCCAAGGGGCGGGTGCTGGCCGTCTCGGCCAGCCCGGCCGCCGTCGATCCCGACCCGGCAGTTGCCGGGTCGCTGGCCGAGCTCGGCATCGACCTGGCCGGCTGCCGCACCCGGCCGCCGTCGGCGGAGCTGCTCCAGGGAGCCGAGCTGGTCGTGGTCATGGGCTACGACGCGCGCACACCGGCCGACGGCCGGCGCACCGACGACTGGTGCATCGACGACCCGCGGGGCAAGGACCCCGACGCCATCCGCTGCATCCGCGACGCCATCGACCGCCGCGTCCAGCGCCTGCTGATCCGCATGGGCGTCGCCGTCCCTACCCGCCCCGGCTGAGGGTCACACCCACCTGGCGCCAGCGCTACTCGTCGAGCGCCTCGTCGAGGGGGACCAGGCGCTGCTGCAGACCGAAGATCGCGGCCTGGGTGCGGTCGCTGAGCTGCAGCTTGGCCAGGATGCTGGAGACGTGTGCCTTGACCGTCTCTTCGCTGATCGCCAGGGCCCGGGCGATCTGCCGGTTGGCGCGGCCATGGGCAAGGGCAGCCAGGACCTCCAGCTCGCGGGGGGTGAGCTGGTCGAGCGGCCGCCTGCGGACCGCGACCTCGCGCACCTCACGGACCAGCCGCGCGGCGATCCTTGGCTCCAGCACGCTCTCGCCGCGGGCGGCGGCCCTGACCGAGTCGACCAGCTGGTCGACGCCGGCGGTCTTGGGCACGTAGGCGAGCGCGCCGGCGCGGACCGCGGCCAGCAGGTGCTCATCATCGGAGGAGGAGGTCAGCATGAGCACCTCGGTGGCGGGCCGATCCTGCTTGATCTGTGCCAGCACGCCGATGCCGTCCAAGCCGGGCAGGAACAGGTCCAGCAGCACGACGGTCGGAGCCAGGGTGCGCACCGCCTCGATCGCACTCGGCCCGTCGGCGCACTCGCCGACCACCTCGATGTCGCCCTCCTGCTCGAGCAGGAAGCGCAGGCCCTGGCGGACCACCTGGTGGTCATCGACGATCAGGACCCTGATCATCGGCCCGCCGGCAGCAGGATCCGCACCCTGGTGCCCTGCCCTGGGCTCGCGTCGAGCTGGAACGTGCCGCCCAGCTCGACGACCCGCTCGCGCATCAACCCCAGGCCGAGGCCACGGCGTTGCTGGGCCTGGGCCGGGTCGAAGCCGCCGCCGTCGTCGCTGACGGTCACCGCAACATGGCCGTCCTGGTGGTGGAGTTGCAGCCGGATCCGGTTCGGCCGGGCATGCTTGACGGCGTTGGCAAGCGCCTCCTGGACCACGCGCAGCACGGCGTGCTCGGCCGCCGGGGCCAGCTCGACCGGCTCGAGGTCGGCTTCGACGGTCACGCCGAGCCGTTCGCGGTAGGCGTGGCACAGCTCCTCCAGGGCTGGGACGAGGCCGGCGTCCTCGAGCGAGACCGGGCGGAGCTCGAGCAGCAGGGCCTGCATCTCGTGCATCGTCGCGGTGGCGGTGTGCTCCAACGTCTCGATCTGGGGGCGCACCGGCGAGTCGGCCGGGAGCGCCTTGCGCACGCCGCCGGCCAGCAGGCGCAGCGAGAACAGGTCCTGGGAGATGGCGTCGTGCAGCTCGCGGGCGATCCGGGCGCGCTCGCCGGCACCGGCGAGCTGCCGTTCGGTGGCCATGGCGGCGTCGAGCCGCTCGGCCATGCGATTGATGTTGTGTTCCAGCTGGGCGACCTCGTCGTCGCCGGACACGGGCACGCGATGGTGGTAGTCGCCGTCGGCGACGGCGACGGTGGTGGCGGCCAGCCGCCGCAGCCGGCCGGTGAGCCGCCGGGTCGACAGCAGACCGAAGACGAGCCCGACGGGTACGGCCGCGGCCAGCACCAGCAGTCCGACCCCAAGCTGCGGCCCGAGCACCCTCGACCACGCCGACGTGCCGGCCAGGTTGGCCGCGGCCGGCACCTGCACATACACCACGCCGAGCAGGTCGGCCGGGAGGAGGGGCTTGGCGGCCTTGCGCAGCACCTCGGACTTGCTGCCGAGGTCGACCACCGGCGCGGTCGCCCACAGCACCTCCTCATTCCGCGTTGGCGTCGCGATGAGGCCACCGCCCTTCACCCAGGCCGTCGGCGGCTGGGCAAGGATCCTGGCGGGCAGCGCGCCGACCGAAGGCCCGTCGACCCGCTCGCCGACCTGGTAGCGGGCCGGGTAGGAGCTGGCCACGATCCGTCCGTCCGGCGCGAGCAGCAGCGCCAGCGACATCGGCTCGGCGTCGTCCCGCGGGACGGTGGTGTAGGGGATGGCGACGCCGGCGCCACCGTTGGCCACCTGGGCTTCGCCGGGTCCCAACCGCAGCGCGGGGTCGCCGAGCTGGAGCTCACGGGAATCTGGCAGCCGTCCGAGCGACGCACTCCGCTGCATGGCCGTGTTGGCGTAGTCGACGGCGGTGCGCTGGACCAGGGTTGTCCCGTCGGCCCTGGTCACCAGCCCGGGCACCACGATCCCGAGCACCACGGCCTCGACCAGCACCACCGCCGCGGCTGTGACCAGCACGTAGGAGGCGGTCATCTTGGCCTGCAGGCCCCAGCGTCCCGGCATCCGACCCCCCTGTCCCTGCCGCCAATCTTCCACCATCGCCCCCGGTTCCGATCCCGGTTGTGCGTCAGACGCTGCGCAGCGCGTCGGTCGGCGCCAGCCGGGCGGCGCGCATCGCCGGGTACAGTCCGGCGACCGCGCCAATCGCCAGGGCCGCCACCAGACCGCCCCACGCGGCCACGGTCGGGATCAGGACCGGCCATCGCTGCTGGTGGGCCACACCGGTGGTGATCGCCGTGCCGGCGGCCACGCCGACCAGCCCACCGATGGTGGCCAGCAGCAGGGACTCGACCAGGAACTGGGCGGCGACATGGCCGCGCGCGGCGCCCAAGGCCCGGCGCAGGCCGATCTCGCTGCGGCGCTCCAGCACCCCGATGACCATGACGTTGGCGATGCCGATCCCGCCGACCAGCAGGGCGACCGCGCCCAGACCCAGGAACAGTCCGGTGCTGGCGCTCTTGGCCGCGATCCGGGCCGTGAGCGCGTCGGAGGGGCGGCTGGCCTGGACCTGCTCGGGGTGCTGGGGGTCGGCGGTCGGGGCGAGCAGGCCAGCCACGGCGGGGGTCTGTTCGGTGTCGGTGCGCACGTAGATTCGGCTGGGGTGGCCGTCGTAGCCGAGTCGCCGGCTTGCTATCGGGAAGCCGACCAGGGCCGAGCGGTCCAGCTCGGGGGCGAGCGGGAAGGGATCCAAGATCCCAACCACCGTGAACCAGTGGCCGCCGAGCCATACCCGGGTCGGCTGGTCGAGCGCGGCGATCCCGAGGGTCTTGGCGGCCTGGTAACCGAGCACGGTCGTCGGGTAGCGGGCGGTCGCCGGGTTGAGGAAGGTCCCATGACGCACCCGGCCGTCCAGGGTGGCGAGCAGGGCCGGGTCGCAGGCGCGCACCGCCAGCCCGCCGCTCTGGAACGAGGGGACCTTGTCGGTGCGGTAGACGCTGACGCCGTCGAGCTGGGCGGTCGGGGCGACGCGGCGCACGCCGTCGACCCGGCCGAGCATGGCGTGCGCCGCTGCCGGCAGCTCGGCCTCCTGACCCTCGATCGAGCGGCCGTTGACCACGGTGAGCAGGTTGGTGCCGAGCCGATCGATCTGGGCCAGCAGATCGGCCTGGCTGGAGCGGGTGATGCCGAGGACGGCGACGATGGCGGCGATGCCGATGGCCACCCCGAGCGCCGACAGCCCGGCCCGGAGCGGTCGGGCGCGCAGGCCGACGGTGCCGACGGGCAGCAGGTCGGCGGCCCGCAGCCGCGACCCTGGGGTCGACGGGAGCCCGCGGCTCACGGTCGCCCACCTCCCGAGTCGCCAACGACCTGTCCGTCGCGCAGCTCGACCTGGCGGCTCATGGCGCCGGCGACGTCCTGGTCGTGGGTGACCACCACCAGGGTGACCCCCTGGCGGTTGAGCGCCTGCAACAGCGTGACCAGGTTGGCGCTGGTGACCGAGTCGAGGTTGCCGGTGGGCTCGTCGGCGAGGACGACCTGCGGGTTCCCCACCAGCGCCCGGGCGATCGCCACCCGCTGGCGCTCCCCGCCCGACAGCGCGGTGGGGCGGTGGCCGAGCCGGTGGCCCAGCCCGACCCGCTCCAACGACTGCCGTGCCAGCCGTCGCCGCTCGGCGCCGGCAACGCCCCGGTACAGCAGGCCGGCGGCGACGTTGTCGAGCGCGCTCAGGCTCTCGAGCAGGAAGAACTGCTGGAACACCACCCCGAGCCGGTGCGCCCGCAGCCCCGAGACGCGCCGGTCAGAAAGCGCCCCGATCACCTGGCCGGCCACCCGAACCACCCCGGAGGTGGGCCGGTCCAGCGCCGCCATCAGGTGCAGCAGGGTGGTCTTGCCCGACCCGGACGGCCCGACCACCGCCACCAGCTCCCCCTGGGTGACGGTCAGGCTGACACCGCGGACCGGCTCCACCGGCGGGCTGCCCGGATAGACCTTGCCGACCTGCTGGAGCTCCAGGACCGGGGTCATGGCGACGGCACCTGGACCGTCGTGCCCTGGGCGAGTCCGGGGCCGGCGACCTCGACCAGGCGCCGGTGCAGGTCGCGATCACCACCCAGGCGTCCCGGGCCGTGCTGACGGTGCCGATCAGCGCGCTGCTCGCCCAGCCCGGAGGCGGGCACGCCGTCGAGGTGGTCCAGGGCGGCACGCGCCGGCGGGTGGCGGTGCGCACGGGGCTGTTCGACGACACCGCCGGGCTGGTCGAGG
>DATHIG010000153.1:0-7519 GCA_035490035.1 Actinomycetes bacterium | reverse complement strand
GGGACGTCGATGCCGCCGCGAACGGCCAGGTAGGCGCGGAGCCCGGTGGTGACCGACCCGACCCGCAGCACCTGCCCGGCCTCGACCCGCACGGCCATGTCCATCGGGACGGGACGGCCGTCCAGGTCGGCGGCGACCCGGCCGCCGGTCAACGCGACCCAGACGCCGGCTTCGAATTCGAGCTCCGGGCCGGCCAGGGTGATCTCCAGCGCCGCGGCGCCCTTACGGTTGCCGACCAGCCGGTTTGCCAGGCCGAAGGCGCGCCGGTCGACCGCGCCGGCGGCGGGGACGCCGAGGTGGGCCAGGCCGGGGCGGCCCAGGTCCTGCACGGTGGTGAGCATGCCGGGCTGGCGGACCCGGATCACGAGGCCACCGTGAAGCGGAGCCGGCCGCCCGGCCCGAGCAGCGCCGGCGGGTCCCGCCCGGGGTCGAACAGGGCGACGTCGGTGTGGCCGATGAGCTGCCAGCCGCCCGGCGAGGCGGTCGGGTAGATGCCGGTCTGGTCGCCGGCCAGCCCGACCGACCCGGCCGGGATCGACGTCCGCGGGGTGTCGCGGCGGGGGACCTCAAGGGACGGGTCGAGGCCGACCAGGTAGGGGAACCCGGGGCTGAAGCCAAGGAAGGCCACGGTGTAGGTGGGCGCGGTGTGTCGCCTGACCACCTCGTCGGCGTCCAGCCCGGTCAGGCTGGCCACCTCGGCCAGGTCCTCGCCGTCGTAGCTGACCGGGATCTCGACCGGCACGCCGGCACCGGCCCTGGCCGGCGGCAGCTTCAGCCCCGGCAGGTCGGCGGCCAGCTGGTCAAGGGCCCCGGCCCGCTCCGGGTCGGCGACGACCAGCAGGGTCCGGTACCCGGGGACCAGCTCGGTCACCCATGGCAGGTCGAGCCGGCGCAGGGCGGCGTGCAGCCGGTGCACGGTCTCCAGCTCCCCGACCTCGACCAGCAGCGCCCGCTCCCCGGCCGGCCGGAGGTTCACGCGAACGCCTCCAGGCGCACACCGGCCCGGTCGAGGGCGGCGCGGACTGCCTTGGCCATGGCCACGGCTCCGGGGGTGTCCCCATGGATGCAGAGCGACCGGATCTCGACCGCGACCTCGCCGCCGCCGACCGTCTCGACTCGGCCCTCGGTGGCCATCCGCAGGGCGCGGGCCGCGACCTGGTCCGGGTCGCGCAGCACCGCCCCCGGCTCCCGGCGCGACTGGAGGCGGCCCTCCGCGGTATAGGCCCGGTCGGCGAACCCCTCACCGACGGCCGCGATCCCCGCCGCCCCGGCCGCCTGCATGGCCACCGAGCCGGGCAGGGTGAGCAGCGGCAGGGCCGGGTCGTAGCGCCGGATCGCCTCGACCACGGCGGCGGCCTGGACCGGGTCGCCGGCGATCCGGTTGTAGAGGGCACCGTGCGGCTTGACGTAGCGGACCCGGCTGCCGGCCGCCTTGGCGAACGCCTCGAGGGCGCCGAGCTGGTAGAGCACGTCGGCGGTGAGGTCGTCGGGCGGCACGTCCATGTCGCGCCGGCCGAAGCCGACCAGGTCGGGATACGACACCTGGGCGCCGATGGCCACCCCGCGCTCGACCGCCCGCCGCACCGTCCGGTCGATCGTCGCCGGGTCGCCGGCGTGGAACCCGCAGGCCACGTTGGCGCTGGTCACCACCTCGAGCAGGGCGTCGTCGTCGCCCAGCGTCCAATGCCCGTACCCCTCGCCGAGGTCGGAGTTCAGGTCCATGAGGCTCCCCTACCAGGACAAGGCCACGGTCGGACCGAGGAGTCCGGCACCGGGTCACGCTATCGCCACGCCGAAGGGGGTGCCAGTCGCCCGGCACCCTTCCGACCTTGGCGTCATCGCCTCAGGGGCGGGTCACGAACCCGGTCCGCTCGGCAACGGTCGCACCGTGGCGCGGGGGAGCGTCAGCTGATCGTGCGGCGCAGGAACCCCCGCACGCCGGCCCAGGTGAGCACGACCAGGGACAGGCCGATGGCGCCGAGAAATGCTGGCGCCGGCATGTGCCCGACCTCGGGGGTGAGGGCCGCCCGCAGGCCCTCGCTGACGTAGACCAGCGGGTCGAGCAGGACGGCCCATTGCAGCCAGGGGACAGCGTCCAGCCGCGCCCACGGGTAGTAGACGCAGCCCAGGAAGGTGATGGGGATCACCACCAGCGAGAACATCAAGCCGATCTGGCGGGGGCGCACCGAGGTGCCGAGGAACAGCCCGAGGGCACCCCCGGCCAGGCTGCCGAGCAGCACCACGGCGGCCAGCAGCGGCCAGTTGGCCACCGTCACCTCAACCGGGATCCCGGGAAGCAGCCAGGCCAGCGGAAACACCATCGCCGCCGAGATGACGCTCAGCATGGCGCTGAACAGGATCTTCTCGATGGCGACCAGCGCGACCGGGACGGGGGCCATCAGCCGGTCCTCGATCTCGCGGGTGCCGCCGAGCTCCATGGCCAGCGGCAGGGCGACCGCCGCAACCCCCTGGAAGAAGATCGCCACCCCGACCAGGCCGGGGACCAGGATGGTGGCGAAGGTGGTGCCGCCGCCGGAGAAGCCCTGGCCGGTGCGGGGGAACACGAAGGCGAAGATGAACAGGAAGAACAGCGGGTTCATGATCGCCCTGAGCACGAACCCGGCCCCGTCGCGCAGCTGCACCCGGAGGTCCCGCAGCAGCAGCCCGTACAGGCTGCTGGCGTAGCGCCGGATCCGCTGGGCCGGCTCCACCCCCTCAATCACGGAGGTCCCGCCCGGTGAGGGTGATGAACACCGTCTCGAGGCTGGTCTCGGTGACCGAGAGGTCGCGCAGATGGTGGCCGGCGGCGGCCTCGACGATCCGGGGCAGCAGCCCCTCGGCCTGGTCGTCGGCCAGCACCCGCACCCCGGCCAGGGTCGGCTCGGCCGAGCGCACCCCTGGCAGTCCGGCCAGCCGCTTCGGCAGCCCGTCGGCCTGCCCCCCGAGCTGCAGCTCGACGACCGTGCCGGCGCCGACCCGGCGCTTCAGGGCGGCCGGGGAGTCGCAGACCAGGATGCGGCCGTGGTCGATGATCGCCACCCGGTCGCAGAGCCGGTCCGCCTCCTCGATGTAGTGGGTGGTGAGCAGCACGGTGATGCCCTGGTGGTCCCGCAGCTCGGCCAGGATCTCCCAGAGCGCGATGCGGCTCTGCGGGTCGAGCCCGGCGGTTGGCTCGTCCAGGAACAGCACGCTCGGCCGGTGGGCGATGGCCCTGGCCACCTGGAGGCGCTGGGCCATGCCGCCCGACAGCTCCGGCACCATCGTCCTGGCCCGGTCGGTCAGGCGGAAGTCCTCGAGCAGCTGCTCGGCCCGCTCCCGGGAGGGCCGGCTGCCCCAGCCGAAGAAGCGGCAGTGGAAGTAGAGGTTCTCGTAGGCGGTGCAGGACCGGTCCAGGGTGTTGAACTGGGTCACGACCCCGATCGACCGCTTGGCCGTCGCCGGGTCCCGCTGGACGTCGACACCGCCGACCAGCACCGTGCCCGCGGTCGGCACCACCCTGGTGGTCGCCACCCCGACGGTGGTGGTCTTGCCGGCGCCGTTGGGGCCGAGCAGCCCGAACAGCTCGCCCTCGGCGATGGTCAGCTCGATCCCGTCGACCGCGTTCGGCTGCCCGGGCCGCCCGTAGTGCTTGACGAGCCCGCGGATCTGGATGACTGGTTGGCCTTGGGTCATTTCGCAGCGCCGAGCCTACGCCGGGCGGTCCGCTTCCGCTCCTGGAGCGCCTCGGCGTAGACGGCGGCGTAGGCCCTGGTGGCGGCGGTGGTGCCGAACCGGGCGGCCGCGGCCCGGCGGGCGGCCGCGGCCATCCGGGCGGTGGCGGCCGGGTCGGCGAGGACCGCCTCGACCGTCCGGGCGAGGGCCTCGGGCCGGCCGGGGGCGAAGGTCCGGCCCGTCTGGCCGTCGGCCACGACGTCGAGCAGGCCGCCGGCGGCGGCCGCGACCACCGGGGCTCCGGAGAGCTGTCCCTCGACCGCGGCCAGGCCGAGCCCCTCGTCCCGACCCGGCACCAGCAGGACGGCGGCCCGGCGATAGCGCTGGGCCAGCTCGGCCTGGGGGAGCTGACCGTCCCAGCGGACCCGGCCGGCCACCCCGAGCTCGCCGGCCAGGCGGCGCAGGGCGGCCTCGTCAGGCCCGGCGCCGACGATGCGCAGGGCCAGGGTGGCCGCCTGGCCGCGCAGCTCGGCCACCGCGCGCAGGGCGACGTCGGCGCCCTTCTGCCGGTCGAGGCGGCCGACGAACAGCAGCTCGTCGCGGGGCCGGTCCCCGGGCCCGGGGTGGAAGGCGAGGTCGTCGACGGGCATGGGCGCGACGGCGACCCGGCCGGCGAGGTCGGGGGCGAAGCCGGCCGCCTGCTCGGCCAGCCAGCCAGAGACGGCCGTGACCCTGGCCGCCGCCCGCAGCACGTGCGCGCAGGCGATCCTGGCGGCCGGGCGGGAGCGGGCCAGGCGCACGTCGGTGCCGTGCAGGGTGACGACCAGCGGCAGTCCGGCCCGGGCGGCCAGCGCCTGCACCCCGGCCGGGAACCACCAGTGGGCGTGGACCAGGTCGGCCCCGCGGCCGGCCCGGCGAGCGGCGAGGGCGCCGGCGCCGAGCAGGCCGGCAAGGGCGAGCGCTCCGCCGGGGGTCGCCGCCCGCTTGTGCATCTCGCCGGCGTAGGCCAGCCGTTCGGCCCGCCCCGGCGCGTACCGGTACCGTCGGACCGCCACCCCGCCCAGCCGCTCGGAGGCGGCTGGGCCGGGGCCCTGCGCGCCGCCAGGCGGGGGGCCGGCCGGCGCGACCGCCACGACCTCGACCCCCTCGCCCCGCAGCGCGGTGGCCAGCCGCAGCAGGAACCCCCCGGTCACGTCGTCGGGGCTGCGCGGGAAGGCGTGGGCCAGGAACACCACCCGCAGTGGCCGGTCGGCCTCAGCCACCGTCGGCTCGGTCCGCGTTCTGGACCAGGGCGCCGGCCAGCGCCGGCCAGAACCCGGGCGGGAGCTCGTGGCCGAGGCCGGGTACGCGCACCAGGCGGGCCCCGGGGATGGCCGCGGCGGTGGCCTCGCCGCCGCTCACCCCGATGATCTGGTCGACCTCGCCGTGGACCACCACGGTCGGCACCTCGACCGCCCCGAGCGCCTGGGTCCGGTCGCCGGCGGCCAGGATGGCCGCGAACTGCCGCCCGACCCCCTTGGGGTGGTAGGCACGGTCGTAGGCGCGGGCGGCCCCGCGCCGCACCGCCTCGGCGTCGAACGGGAACGCCGTGCCGGCGCTGATCGCGCGGGCGTTGGCCACCGCCTGGTCGACGAACCCTTCCCGGTCCCTCGGCATCGGGGCGACCAGCACGCTGGCCGCCTCGCCCGTCGGCTGGCCGACCGTACGGTCCCCGGTGGTCGACATGATCGAGGCCAGCGACAGCACCCGCGACGGATACCTGGTCGCCAGGAGCTGGGCGATCATGCCGCCGAGGGAGATGCCGGCGACGTGGGTGCGCTGGATCCCGGCGTCGTCGAGCACCCCGGCCGCGTCGTCGGCCATGTCCTCGAGGGTGTAGGCCAGCGAGCTGTGGTCCCCGGCCCACACCGCCGCCAGGTTGACCGACCGGGCGTCGTCGAACCAGGTGGAGCGCCCGGCGTCGCGGTTGTCGTAGCGGATGACCAGGAACCCGCGGGCGGCCAGCTCCTCGCAGAACCCGTCCTCGATGGAGATGAGCTGGGCCCCGAGCCCCTGGACGAGCAGCAGCGGCCGGCCGTGCGGGTCGCCCACGGTCTGGTACTCGATCTCGACCCCGTTCGCGTGTGCCCTTGGCATGTCGGCATCGTAACGTCCGCTGGGCAACCACACCCGAGGAGGAGGACCGCATGCGGGTCTGCCTGATGATCGAGGGCCAGGAGGACGTGACCTGGGAGCAGTGGCTCGCCCTGGCCGCCTCGTGCGAGGAGCACGGCCTTGAGGGCCTGTTCCGCTCCGACCACTACCAGTCGGTGATGGGCATCCGCCAGCGGGGCTCGCTCGACGCCTGGACGACGCTGGCCGCCCTGGCCGCCAGGACCAGCCGCATCCGCCTCGGCACGCTGGTCTCGCCGGCCACCTTCCGGCACCCGTCGGTGCTGGCCAAGAGCGTGGTCACGGTCGACCGCATCTCCGGCGGCCGGGTCGAGCTCGGGCTCGGCGCCGGCTGGCACGAGGATGAGCACCGCGCCTACGGCTTCGAGTTCCCCGCCACGCCCACCCGCATGGCGCTGCTGGCCGAGCAGCTGGAGATCGTCACGCGCTCCTGGACCGAGGAGGCGTTCTCCTTCGCCGGCCAGCACTACCAGCTCCATGATCTGCCGGCCGAGCCAAAGCCGCTGCAGCGCCCGCACCCGACGCTGCTGGTCGGCGGCGCGGCCGGGCCCAAGAGCCTGGCCCTGGCCGCCCGCTTCGCCGACGAGTACAACACCGTCGCCGTCCCGCTGGAGGATCTCCCGGAACGTCGCCGGCGGCAGCTGGACGCGTGGCGTGAAGCCGGCCGGGACCCAGAGACGGCCCGCTTGTCGCTGATGACCACCTGCGTGGTCGGCCGCGACCGGGCCGAGGTGGAGGAGCGGGTCCGGCGGGTGCTGGCGGTCACCGGCGGCGACGGCAGCGCCGACGAGGTGGTGGACCAGCGGCCGGGCTGGCTGCTCGGCACCACCGACCAGATGGTCGAGCAGCTCCGGGCGCTGGAGGCGGCCGGGATCAGCCGGGTGATGCTGCAGCACCTGGACCACGCCGACCTGGACATGGTCGCGGTGCTCGGAGAGGTCGCTGCTACCATGGGAGCGGCTCCTTCCTGACCCCGTCCGACCTGGAGGCTGACGCCGGCTGCGCACCTTCCGTTCGCTCGACGTGCGCAACTACCGGCTGTTCTTCTTCGGCCATCTGGTCTCCTCCACCGGCACCTGGATGCAGCAGGTGGGCCAGGACTGGCTGGTTCTCCGCCTCACCAACGCCGCCCTGCCCGTCGGGATCACCCTCGCCCTGCAGTTCGCGCCCATGCTCGCCTTCGGGGCCTGGGCCGGGGTCATCGCCGACCGGCTCGACAAGCGCCGGCTGCTGGTCGCCACCCAGGCCGCCATGGCCGCGCTGGCCCTCGTCCTCGGGGTCCTGACCGCGACCGGGGCGGTCCGGCTGTGGATGGTGTACGCCCTCGCGCTGCTGCTCGGCTGCGCCACCGCCTTCGACCTGCCGGCAAGGCAGGCGTTCGTGACCGAGATGGTCGGGCCCGACCGGGTCGCCAACGCCGTCGGGCTCAACAGCGCCAGCTTCAACTCGGCCCGGGTGATCGGCCCGGCCGCGGCCGGCGTGCTGATCGCCGTGGTCGGGATCGCCCCGGCCTTCTTCCTCAACGCCATCTCCTACCTGGCCATGATCGGCGGCCTGCGGGCCATGGACCCGGCCCGCCTGCACCGCCTGGCCCCGGTGGAGCGGGCCAGGGGACAGATCAGAGCCGGTGTGCGCTATGTCTGGGCGACGCCGAGCCTGCGTTCGACGATCCTGCTGGTGGCGGTGGTCGGCCTGC
>DATHIG010000152.1:0-2970 GCA_035490035.1 Actinomycetes bacterium | reverse complement strand
CAACTGCCGGGGCGGATCCCCCTTGACCGTGATCCGCAGCGGGGTCGAGCCGGCCGACCCTGATAGCCCGAACGGCTTGACCTCCTCCACGATGAGGCCGAGCTGATCCTCCAGGGCGCGCCGGATCGCCACCCCGCGGGCCCCGCCGATGTCCAGGTGGGCGCTGCGCCCCCGCCGGTAGGCAACCGGGTAGACCTCATTGGGCGTGAACCGGCGAAACAACAGCAGCGGGATGGTGACCCCGAGGCCAACCCCGACCAGCACGTCGCTGGGGGCATCCACCCCCAATGCCATCCGGGCCACGGCGAACACCGTGATCAGCCCGGCCACCACCCACTTTCCGAGGTTGCGCCAGCGGCCCTCGGGCACCAGCGTGTACAAGATGATCACCAGCGTGGCCGCCAAGTTCATCACCTGCAGCGACGGCAGGGCCCAGCCGCCCCAGCCAGCCCCGATGATCACCCCGAACGGCCGTGGCCGATGCGCAGTCGAGCCCATCACGTCCTGGGAGATCGTGGTCAGCAGCTGATTGACGATCAGCGTGATGACCAGGTGCCGGAAGCGTCGCAGGACCAGCAGCGCCAGCACCAGCCCCAGTGCCGACGCGTTGAGGACCCACCAGGAGCTGAGGGAGGCCAGCGCCTGCCAGGTCCCGGCTAGCCCCAATGCCGGTCAGTTAGCCTGGTTTGCAGAGGACGACGACCGCGTCAGCGACGGGCTTGGTCGGCTTCGGCCAGGTGCGATGGTGGGCGCGCTTGAGCATGTAGCCGCTCATCTTGCGCTTGACCGCGCGGGGGTAGGCACGCAACCTGCGCCGGGGGAGCCGCTCCGTCAAGATCTCGCCGATCGCCCACCGGGCGGCCCTGGCGATCTGGTCAGGGGGAAAAGGCCGCGTGGCTGGCCAGGTGGCGGCGCACGATCCGCAGCGTGCCGGTAAACGACAGCCGGTCCGGGTCGAGGTCTTGCTCCCGGGCGGCCTGATGCATCAGCTTGCGGATGGCGTAGTGGACCAGCAGGTGCGCCCAGACCTCCTGGGCGACGCCCTTGGGAGACTTCGACCGCAGCACCACCTGCGCGCCGCGCTGGTGGGTCTTGAGCTCATCCAGCGCGGTCTCAACCTCCCAGCGCTGGTGGTACAGCGCGGCCAGCTCCGCGGCGGGCGCCTGGGCGGGGTCAAGGATCGTGGTGACCAGCCGGTAGGTCACCCCCTTGGCCTGCGGCCGGCCGGGGTCGTGGATGGCGTACTCAACCACCCGGACCACGATCGGGTCGCGCTTGCGCCGGTCGCTGGCCGCGTACAGCCGCGACAGCCACGAGCCGTCCGCAAGGACCTGGTCGACCGGCAGCTTCGGGGCGGTCTTGCCGGTCTTGGCGCGCCATAGCAGGTCCGCGCCGGTGGCGGCCGCGGCGCGCCACAGCTCGAAGCCGACAAACAGCCGGTCGGCCAGCAGCAGCACCCCCGCCAAGGCCCCCTGCCCCACCTCACCCAGCAGCCGACCGGCCAGCGTCGTCTCCCCGGTGGCATACGACCCCATCGTCGCGTTGATGGTGGCGTGGGTGCCGCACTCGGTCAGCCCGACCACCCGCACCTGCGGGAAGGCGCCGGTGCCCTCCCCGCGGCCACTTTTTGCCCGGCCGAACGCCGCATCGTTGGCGGGGGTGTCGGCCACGTCCAGCGTGGTCCCGTCGACCGCCACCAGCCGCCAGCCCCGATACCACGCGCCTGCCGTGGCTGGGGTGGCCAGCGGCCGGGCGGCAGCCACAAACAACGCCTGCAGCGGCTCTGGCCCCAGCCGGGCGCGCGCCTGCACCAGCGCGGACTTCACCGGCAGCCGCGGCAGCCCCAGCGGGTCGGCGTGGCGGTGCCGGCCTGGCCGGCGCAGCGCCTCCACCAGCAGCCGCAGCACCTCCAGGTAGGCGACATCGGCGAACAGCGCCAACGCCAGCACGTAGTAGACGACCATGCGGGCCGGCAGCAGCCGGCGGCGCTGCTCGGTCCGGCCGCACTCGGCCAGCACCCGATCCACCAGCCCTGGCGGGAACACACTGGTCAACGCGCCGATCGCGACCCGATCCCCGAGCCGCTCTGGGACCGGCGGCTTGGCCCGAGCTGCCCGTGGCACCACGCCTCCTCCGCACCCTCGACCAAACAAAGGATGCGGACACTACCACGCCAACAGAACCTAACTGACCGGCATTGCGGCTAGCCTCTCTTCGCCGCTGTTGGTGGTCCCTGAGGCGGCGCAGCCGACCCGGCTCGGCATAGCCATCAAGTAGCCGCCGCCAGTCCGGCTCAGCAGAACCATCAGATTCCTCAGCGTCGGCGTCGCGGTCCGGCATGGTCCCCACCCGCCGCCGAAAGGCTGGCGGCGCCCGCCCGCTTGGCGGCTTGGTGCACCGGGCGGGCGCCGCATCAAGGCGACCGACTGCGACTGGGGGATCGGCAGCGGGCGCCCGACCAACGTCCTACCTCGCCCTGTCGGAGCCCGTCAATACCTGTCATGGCTCGTCATAGACCGACATAGCCCGTCGGCTGGTGACGGCACCGTTGTGACCGGGCAGAATTCGGGCGGCCGACGACCCGGAGGGTCACATGCCAGAGGCGCTCTTGACCCAACAACAGCTGGCAGATGAGCTGCAAGTAACCGTGCGGACCCTGGAGCGCTGGCGCCAGGAAGGAACCGGGCCGGCGTTCATCCGGGTCGGCCGCTCACCCCGCTACCAGCGCTCCGACATCGACGCCTGGCTGAAGCGGCAACGACGCCGCCCGGCCAAGTAGCCATGGCGAAAACGATCCTTCCTTGCCGGCGCGGGTCATTGCTGCGGCGAGTGTCGGTGCGAGGAAGCCGAGGAGGAAGCGGCCGGCGTGACGGCCTGGTATGAGCAGCTCCGGGAGCAGTACCGGCCCGGCCGGCTCGAGGTCTTGCTGCTCGGCGAGTCCCCACCCGATCCGGGGGCCGGCGTACGCCG
>DATHIG010000151.1:0-4331 GCA_035490035.1 Actinomycetes bacterium | reverse complement strand
TGGCGCGCCAACACGCCCACGACCTTGCGCAGCGCGTGGCCCAACAGATTGATGGTGTCCTCCACCCGCCCGGCCCCCCACAACGGGCTGGAGTCAAGCGCCGCCCGCAGCTTGCCACCAGCCACCCGCCCGGTCAGCTGCCCGTACAACACCACCGTGCGCTCCACCAGCCGCCGGTCCAGATTGTGGGCGATCAACCGGGCACGGAAGGCGACCAGCGTCGTCTTCGAAAACGGCGCTTGGGCGTGGTCCATGCAGTCCAGCACCAGCTGCCAGCGCCGGTCCATCACCGTCGCCTCGAGTACCTCATCATCGCTGGCGCCGGTGTAGGCCTGCAGGATCGTCGCCAGCGCGAGCTGCGCTGGCGGCACCGGTGGCTGCCCCACCGGCTTGTCGGCGTACATCTGAGCGAGCTCGGCCTGCAAGTCCTCGTCGAACAGCTCGTGACGGTGCTCCCGCAGCCACACAAACAGCTTCGCGCGCTTGATGCGCTTGATCACTTCCTGTTCCAGCCGCGAGCACACCACCGGCGGCTGCCACACCCCTGGACGCACCACTCCCACCATCCACAGCCCGGGCGGGACACCTCGCCCCGCTGGAGGCGGCAACCTACCCGATCCGGATACCCGTCCGGCTCCCTAGGAAGCCCGACCCCGGGCCGCCACCCCTGACGGGCCCCTCTCGGGGCCCGTCGAGTTCCCGATCGTCAGCTCCGGGTGGCGGCGCGGACGGCGGTGCGGGCCGTGCGGCCGTCCTCGGCGTCGAGGGCGATGGTCGCCAGGCCTCGGCACTCGGCCAGGGTGTGGGCCGCCAGGGAAGCGCGGACCCCCGGCACGCTGACCGGGGCCATCGACAGGCTGGTCACGCCGAGCCCGACGAACACCAGGGCGAGCAGCGGGTCGCTGGCCGCCTCGCCGCACACACCGACCGGCTTGCCGAGGGTCTTGCCGGCTTGGGCGGTGAGCCGGACCAGCTCGAGCAGGGCAGGCTGCCAGGCGTCGAGCAGGTCGGCCAGCTCCCCGGCCATCCGGTCGGCCGCATACGTGTACTGCGAGAGGTCGTTGGTCCCGATGGACGTGAAGTCGCAGGCCGCCGCCACGTGGTGCGCCCTGACCGCCGCCGCCGGCACCTCGACCATCACGCCGGCGGTGGGCAGTCCGTGCCCGTGCACCTGCTCGGCGAAGGTGGCCGCCTCGGCCTTGGTGGACACCATTGGAGCCATCACCCAGACCTTTGCCTGGCTCGCCGCCGCGGCCCCGGCGACGGCCGCCAGCTGCTGCTCCAGCAGCTCGGGGTGCCGCCGGGAGGTCCGCAGCCCGCGCACGCCGAGGGCAGGGTTGGGCTCGTCGGGCACAGTGACGAACTCCATCGGCTTGTCCGCGCCGGCGTCCAGCGTCCGGACCACCACTTTGCGCCCAGGGAAGGCGTCGAAGACGCGCTGGTAGACGGTCTGCTGTTCCTCCAGCGTGGGGGCGTTGGGCCGATCGAGGAAGAGGAACTCGGTCCGGAACAGGCCGACACCCTCGGAGTCCGCCGCCGCCGCGGCGTCAAGGTCCCGGTCCCCGGCGATGTTGACCAGGAGCTGGACCGGATGGTCATCGGCGGTGCGGCCAGGACCGCTCACCGACTGGAGCGCCGCCAGCTTCGCCTCCTCGGCGGCGAGTGCCTCCTGGACGGTCGCCTCGTCGGGGGCGACGAGCACGCTCCCGTCGCTCCCGTCGACCAGGACCGTCTCGCCTTCGGGGATCGCCGTGGCGCCTGGGCAGGTGACCACCGCCGGGATGCCGAGCGACTTGGCCAGGATGGCCGTGTGGCTGGTCGGCCCGCCTTCCTCGGTGATGATCGCGCGCACGCGATCGGCGTCCAGCGTCGCGGTGTCGGCCGGCGCCAGGTCGAGGGCGACCAGCACGAACGGGTGCCCGGGGTCGGGGACGCCTGGCATCGGCACCCCGAGCAGGGTGGCCACCGTTCGGTTGCGGAGGTCGTCGAGGTCGGCAACCCGCTCGGCCATGTAGGGCCCGGCGGCCGCGAGCAGGCCCCGGAAGTCGTCGAAGGCCTCGGCGACCGCCGTCACCGCCGCCTTGCCGGCCTGCACGCGCTCGCTGACCTTGGATGCGAGCGTCGGGTCCTCGGCCATCATCGCCTGGGCGGCGAGCACGCTCGCCGCATCGCCGGGGGCGCGGGCCGCCCGCTCCTCCAAGGTGGTGGCGACGGCCTTCATCGCGGCCAGCGCGGCCTGGTTCTCGGTCTCGGGGTCACCGGCAGGCGTGGCGTCGGTCGGGACGACCGGGGGGGCGGCCATCTGCGCCACCGGGCCGGAGGCGACTCCGGGGCTGACGCCGATGCCGCTGAGCGTCTCCGCCATGGCTCACCCCTCGCTGTCGAGGTCCCGGGCGACCAGGGCGGCCAGCTCGTCCAATGCCTGCTCGGCGCCGTCGCCCTCTGCTACCAGCACCACCTCGTCGCCGCCGCGGGCGTCCAGCGCCAGCACCGACAGGATGCTGCGGGCGTCGACCGGATTGCCGCCCGCCTTGGCGATGGTCACCTTCACCGGCTGCTTGGCCGCCGCCTGTACGAACATGGCGGCCGGGCGGGCGTGCAGGCCAACCTTGGAACCCACAGCGACGCGGCGTTCGGGCATGACGAACCTCCGACCTTCGGCACGCCGGGACACGCCCGGCCCTCCATGGGGCAGACAGTATCAGCGTCGAGCCTTCCCCTCGACCCGTCTGGCCACACTTGCCGGCTTCCGCGTGTCAGGAGGGGAGGACGGGGAGGCCGAGGACGGGCGCGTGGCGATGCTACTGTTCCTCCGAGCCATTGGACTAGGCCAGTTGTAAGAGGATTGCGGGGTACTGATGGCGAGCCGAATGCGTCAGGAGATCGCCGAGCAGCCAGAGGCGCTGCGCCGTACCTTCCAGGCGTTGCTCCCCCAGGTCGCCGAGCTGCAGGCGGTGGCCAAGGAGACCAGGCAGGTGCTGTTCATCGCCAGGGGGTCGTCGGACAACGCGGCGGTGTACGGCCAGTACCTGTGCTCGGCGCGTGGCGGGCACGTGGCGTCGCTCGCCTCGCCGTCGCTGGCGACGGTCTACCGGGCCGACCTCGACCTTCGCGGGGTGCTGGCGGTGGCGGTGTCGCAGTCCGGGGCCACCGAAGAGATCGTGACCACGCTGGACTGGGCCCGCCACGGCGGCGCCCGGACGGTCGCGGTCACCAACGTGGCCGGGTCGCCGCTCACCGAGGTCGCCGACGTGGCCCTGGTGACCCAGGCAGGCAGCGAGCTCGCGGTCCCCGCGACCAAGACGTACACCACCCAGCTGGCGGCGATGGCCGTCCTCGCCCTGGCCCTGGAGAGCAACCGCCCCCAGACCGAGGGGCCGGGCGGCAACCGGCCCAGAGACCAGGCGCATGGCGGGTCCCGGGTCGTGGCTCGGGGGCATGGTGGGGTCCCCAGCGGGGGCCAGGGGCGCGGTGGGGTCACGAGCGAGGGTCAGGGGCGGGATGGGATCACGAGCGGGGGCCAGGCGCGGGAGGGGGACTGGGTCGGGGCTGAGGGGCTTGGACGGGTGCCTGACGCCGTCGAGGCCATGCTCGAGGTCGCACCTGCTGCCGAGGCGCTCGCGGGGCGGCTCACCTACGCCCAGACGCTGGTCGTCTCGGGCCGGGGCTATGCCTACTCGACCGCCCTGGAACTGTCGCTGAAGCTCAAGGAGGCCTGCTACGTCACTGCCGTCGGACTTTCGTACGCCGACCTGGTCCATGGGCCCATCGCGATCGTCGATGCGCGCACCCCGGCCCTCCTGGTGGTGGCCGCGGACGGGCCGATGCTGCCGGAGATGACCGGCCTGGCCCAGCGGCTCGGTGCCACCGGGGCTCACGTCTACGGCATCGGCGGCGACCCGGACTTTGCCGCGGCCTGCCGGGCCGTCCTCCCGGGCCCTTCGCTCCCCGAGCACCTGGCCCCGTTCGCGCTGATCGTTCCCGGTCAGCTCCTGGCCGAGGCCCTGGCAAGAGCCAAGGGCATCGACCCAGACGCCCCCCGCGGGCTCCGCAAGGTCACCCAGACCGACACCTGACGACGGCCCAGCCGGGAGGGGGCGGGGAGACGGCGCCGGGCCGTGGGCGGAGGGTGGTCGGGTTAGTGGGGGGCGGCGCGGATGAGGGTCGCCTCGCTGATGTACTGCTGGTCGTCCATGAAGGCGCGGCGCCACAGGAAGTACTCGGAGCGGGGGCGGTCGTCGGTGATCTCCGGCCCGCCGCCGACGAATGTTCGCACCCCGTCGTCGGCAAGCCACTGGGAACGCCGTACGACCTCGACCCAGCCGTCGGCG
>DATHIG010000150.1:0-2634 GCA_035490035.1 Actinomycetes bacterium | reverse complement strand
GGGTCCGGTCCGTTTCCGCCTGGGGGGGAGGGGCCGAGCGACGGGGCGGCTGGGAGGGGGCCGGGTCCGTACCCCCACCGGTGGGGGAGGGCGGGGCGGCCACCATGGTGGCCGGAGGGTGAGCCGTTCCCTCCGCAGTGGGCGAGTGGAAGGCGCCGCGGGTTTCCCCGGCGGGTCGGGGTGTTGTTCGCGCTGTTCTTCGGGCTGACCTTCCTGGCCAGCGGGATCGCCTGGAGGTGGCTGTCGGGGGGCGACTTCGGGCAGGGAGGCCGGGGCGGGCCCGGCATCCCGTTCCCGCTCCTGATCCTCGGGCTGCTGGCGGTGGCGTTCCTGGCCGGGCGGGCGGTGCGGCGCATGGCGGCGCCGATCGGCGACGTGATGGAGGCCGCCGACCGGGTCGCCGGGGGCGACTACACGACCAGGGTCCAGGCACGCGGCCCAGGCGAGGTCGGCCGCCTGGGCCACTCGTTCAACCAGATGACCCAGCGGCTGCAGGCCAACGAGGCGCAGCGTCGCGCCCTGCTCTCTGACGTCGCCCACGAGCTGCGGACCCCCCTGTCGGTGATCCGCGGCAACGTCGAGGGGATGCTCGACGGCGTCTACCCGGCCGACGAGGCGCATCTGGGACCGGTCCTGGAGGAGACGGCGGTGATGGCGCGGCTGCTGGACGACCTCCAGACGCTGTCGACGGCCGAGGCCGGCGTGCTCCGGCTCCACCGTGAACGGGTCGACCCGGCCGTGCTGGCGCAGGACTCGGCGGCCGCGTTCCGGGCAAGGGCTGACCGAGGCGGGGTCCGGCTCGACTGCCGCAGTGGCGACGGCCTGCCCGAGCTCGACGTCGACCCGGTGCGGATCGGCGAGGTGCTGGCCAATCTCCTCACCAACGCCATCCGGCACACACCGTCGGGAGGGTCGGTCGCCGTGACGGTGGGACCGGCGCCGGGCGGGATCGCCTTCGCCGTCTCCGACACCGGCCCCGGCATCGACGCCGGCGACCTGCCATACGTGTTCGACCGGTTCGTGAAGTCGGCCGACTCGGGCGGCGCCGGGCTCGGGCTGGCCATCGCCAGGAGCCTGGTCGAGGCCCACGGCGGCCGGATCACCGCCGAGAGCACGCCGGGTGGCGGCACCACCATGCGCTTCGTGCTTCCGGCTGGGGAAAGATCCAGCGGTTCGTCGGGGTAACGGCATACCCTTGTCTAGCGCCCTTCGGGCGTGCAGCATTCAAGGTGACGCAACGGGCATCCCGACCGAAGCCGACGGGTTGGTGGTCTGGTGACGAACGGCGAACTGGGCGCGACCGGCCAGAAGATCTACGACTTCATCCGGGACTCGCATGCGGCCACCGGGCTGGTTCCGACGGTCCGCGAGATCCGCGAGGCGATCGGTGTGCGCTCGATCGGGACGGTCGGCTACTGGCTGGACAAGCTGGAGGCTCTGGGCCTGATCCGTCGTGACTCGGGCAAGAACCGGTCGATCCAGCTCCGGGGCGAGTCCCCGACGGTCCCGGTGCCGCTGGTCGGCGAGATCCGCGCCGGCGCGCCGATCGTCGCCGAGGAGCGGGTCGAGGGCAACTTCCTGCTGCCTCGCCAGCTGGTCGGCGAGGGCACCCTGTTCATGCTGCGGGTCCGCGGCGACTCGATGATCGACGCCCAGATCGCCGAGAACGACTACGTGGTCGTCCGGGAGCAGCCGGACGCCCAGAACGGCGACATCGTCGCCGCCCTGGTCCCTGGCACCGAGGACGGAGCCACCGTCAAGCACTTCTCGCGCAACGGCGACCGGGTCCGGCTGCTGCCCGCCAACAAGCAGTACAGGCCGATCCCGTTCGGCAGCGACGGCCGGATCCTCGGCAAAGTGGTGACGGTCCTGCGGCGGATCTGAGGGGCTCAGGTCACGTGGAGCAGCACCACCGTGATGTTGTCGGGGCCGCCGGCGGCGTTGGCGGCGTCGATCAGGCCCCGGCAGGCTTCGTGCCCGTCCTCGTGCTCGGCCAGCAGCGTGGCGATCCGGTCGTCGCGCACCGTCTCGGTGAGGCCGTCCGAGCAGAGCAGCACCCGGTCGCCCGGCGCCAGCTCGAGGGGGTCCGGGGTGTCGACGGTGATGCCGGGGTCGAGGCCGACCGCTCGGGTCAGGATGCTGCGCTCGGGGTGGACGGCGGCCTGCTCGGAACTGAGACGGCCGCGGCGGACCAGCTCGCCGACCACCGTGTGGTCGGTGGTGAGCTGGCCCAGCGCACCCGCCCGAAGCAGGTAGGCGCGGCTGTCGCCGACGTGGGCGAGCGCCAGGAAGCGGTCGCCGGCGACGGCGGCGGCGGTCACGGTGGTGCCCATGCCCCACAGGCCGGGGTCGCCGGCCGCCTGGTCGAGGATGGCCGAGTTCGCCTCGGCGATGGCGCCGGTCAGGGCCTCGGCCGCCTCGGCAGGGTCGGCGAAGTCACGGCCGTCGAGGGCGGCCAGGGGCTCCACCGCGGCCGCCGAGGCGACCTCGCCGCCCTGGTGGCCGCCGAGGCCGTCGGCGACCGCGAACACGGTCCGGCCGCAGAGGTGGCTGTCCTCGTTGCCGGACCTGGTCCGCCCGACGTCGGTTCCGGCGAAGCTGCTCAGGCGCATGTCGCTTCCTCCATCCGTCGGG
>DATHIG010000149.1:0-4317 GCA_035490035.1 Actinomycetes bacterium | reverse complement strand
CCACTCATGTGCTGCAGCCGGGCCCGGCCCAACAGGCCGGCCCACTTCCCCTAGTCGGGCGCCGTGGCAGGTGCCAAGGAGGCAATCAACCGCACGAGACGATCCGGCATCCCGGACCTCTCAGAGCCGAACTTGTGGCGCCTCCCCAGACCAGCCGGGCATGCCATGCAACCCGGAACCCCAGCAGCGATCAACTCACCGAGGCTCCCTACATGAGCCGGTGGCGGGTCACCTGCCCGGAGGAGGCCGGGATGGGGTTGGTGCCGGCCAGAGCGGCAAAGGCGGCCTCAGAGCGGACCCGGCCGGTATGGGACCAGCTCACCAGCACCTGCGCGGCGCTGAGCGGCCCCATCCCGCGCAGCTCCAGCAGCCACGTCGCGGCCGCCTGCACCAGCGTGGCGAAACAGGTGACCAGACCGGTCAGGAATCGAGAAGCGCCGGTCACCGAGCCGCGGCTAGCATGACTGCCATGGACCTCACCATTCACACGAGCTTCCTCCCGCATGACGACCCGGACGCCTCGCTGGCCTTCTGGCGCGACCTCCTCGGCTTCGAGGTCCGCAACGACGTCGGCCATGGCGGGATGCGCTGGATCACGGTCGGCCCCGCCGACCAGCCCGGCACGTCCATCCTCTTGGGGCCGCCAGCCGCCGACCCCGGCGTCACCGACGACGAGCGCCGCACCATCGCCGAGTTGATGGCCAAGGGCACCTATGGCTGGATCCTCCTGGCCACCGCCGACCTCGACGCCACCTTCGAGCGGCTGCAGGCCAGCGCCGAGGTCGTCCAGGAACCGGCCAACCAGCCGTACGGGGTCCGCGACTGCGCCGTCCGCGACCCCGCCGGCAACCTCATCCGCATCCAGCAACGCCGCTGAACCATCCGGCAATCGCACCGGAGGTCAAGCGGCTGGGACTCATTCGGCGCAAGGAGGCGCTTCGCAATGGCTGAGAGGAAACCTACAAAGAAGGACACCCAGCAGTCCGCCAAGACCACCACCGCGACCGACCAGAAGTTCGAGGGACTCTCGGACGTGGAACGGGCCGCGATGAAGGAGCGCACCAAAGAGCTGAAGGCGGAAGTGCGCCGCGGCCCACGCGCGGGCAAGGCGGACGGGGAGAGCGAGGTGCTCGCCAAGATCGCCGAGATGCCGGAACCGGATCGCGCCATGGCCGAGCGGCTCCATGCGATCATCAAAGCCAGCGCACCAGCCCTCTCGCCGAAAACCTGGTACGGGATGCCCGCCTATGCCAAGGACGGCAAGGTCGTCTGCTACTTCACACCTGCGTCGAAGTTCAAGGAGAGGTACGCGACGTTCGGCTTCAACGCCACGGCGAACCTCGATGAAGGCGCCATGTGGCCGACCTCCTTCGCGCTGACGGAGTTGACCGCCGCCGAGGAGGCAAGGATCGGCGCGCTGGTGAAGAAGGCGGTGAGCTGAGGACTGAGCTCGGCTGCCACCTGGACTCCCTGAATCGCCAGGCTGATGGGGCCGAAGATGGTGTGCAGGTCTGCATGGTCGGTCCCGAGTCGTGCCCGGTCAGCGGCGATCACGGCCAAGCCATTGTCGCCGAGCTTCCTCAGCACGGATGAGGCGGTGTTGTAGCTGTGGGCGAGAAGGCCGAAGGCCACAGCCTGCTGGTCGCCGGTCATCTCCTGACTGGCGACCTGGGCGTCAACGAGCAACCCGGGAAGCATCTGGCCAAACTCGACCTGCTGGCGCCACTCCAGCCAGCGCTCGACCAGCTCACCGACCGTTCGCGAGCGGCCGTCGCGACGCTCTCCTGCGGCTTTGGAGCTGGCGCCGGGACTCGAACCCGGAACCTGCTGTTTACAAGACAGCTGCGCTGCCGGTTGCGCCACGCCAGCCGGGTGGAGAAAGGGTAACGCGACTAGGCCTTTGGGGGGAGGGAGCGGCGGCGGCGGACCTCGAACAGGGCGAGGGCGCCGGCTACCGAGGCGTTGAGGCTATCGATCTGGCCGGACATGGGAATGCGGACGAGGGCGTCGCAGGAGTCCCTGACCAGGCGGTGGAGACCGGTGCCTTCGCCGCCGACGATGACGCAGACGGGTTCGTCGGCGAGCTCAAGGTCGAACAGGCTGGCTTCGGCGGTGCCGTCGAGGCCGATGCACCAGACGCCGGAGTCGCGGAGGCGTTCGATGGCTCTGGCCAGGTTGGGGACCTCGGCGACGGGGAGGTGCTCGAGGGCGCCGGCGGAGGCCTTCACCGCGACCGCGGACAGTGGGGCGCTGCGGTGGCGTGGGACGATCAGGCCGTGACAGCCGGCGGCTTCGGCGCTGCGGGCCAGGGCGCCGAGGTTGTGGGGGTCCTCGACGCCGTCGAGGGCCAGGAAGAAGGGAGGCTGGACGCCGGCGAGGGGGACAGCTAACAGCTCGATCAGGTCGATTGTATCGATCGTGGCGACGATGGCCAGCACGCCCTGGTGGGCGCCGCTGCGGGCCTCGGCCTCGATCAGGGAGCGGGGGACGGTCTCGACCTCGACGCCGCGGCGCCGGGCCAGGTCGTGTAGGTCGCCGAGGGCTGCCAGGCCGACGCCGGAGGCGAGCAGGATCCTGTCGACGGGGCGGCCGGCCCGGAGGGCCTCGACGACTGGGCGGCGGCCCTCGATCAGCATCCGGCCCGGGCCGGGGCGGACTGCCTCTCTTGCCGCCTCCAGCTGCCCGCGGCGGCGGGATTGCTTGGCCGTGCGGGCGCCCGAGCCGGCCCGGCGCTTCTCGGATGGGGCCTGGGGCCGCTGGACCTCTCCCCCGCCGTCGCGGGTCCTGGCGCTCGGAGGGAGGGAGGCGCCGCCCCGGTCCCGGCCGCCCACACCGCCTCGGCGGGGTGCACGGTCGCGGTCCCGGCCACCGCCCCCCGAGCCCGACTGGCGGGGTCCACGGTCGCGGTCCCGGCCACCGCCCCCCGAGCCCGGGTCGCGGTCCCGGCCTGGCCCGGCGTCGGGGTTCCCGCGGCCCGGTTTGCCGGCACGACGGGAACCGCGCTGGCGGGGTTCGCCGGGGCCGGGGCGCGGGGTGGGGCGGCCTTCGGGGCGGCCGCCGCCTAGGGGGCGAGGTGCCATCGGGGCCCGCCGATGCGGTCCTCGACCCGGATGCCGACCGCCGCCAGGCGGTCGCGGATCATGTCGGCGGCGACGAAGTCGCGGGCCTTACGGGCGCGCTCGCGGAGGTCGAGGACAAGGTCGAGCACGGTGGGGAACGCGGCCGGGTCGGGCAGGTCGAGCAGGGGCGTGAAGCCGAGACGGGCGGCCAGGTCGAGGAAGGTGGCGAAGCGGTCGCGCAGCTCTCCGGTCGAGCTCGCGTCGCCCTGCTCAACCCTCACGATCAGCGGGTTGGCCTCGGCAACCAGGTCGAATAGCACAGCCAGGGCGGCCGGGACGTTCAGGTCGTCGTCGAGGGCGGCCTGGAACCGGCCGCGCCAGCCGGCCGGGTCCGGAGGTCCCTCCACGACCGGCACGGCCCCCGGGCCCGACCCCGGCGGGCTCGCCGGGATGGCCGGATCCGGGGTCGACCCGACGGCGGTCAGGGCGCGGGCGGCGTTGGTGGCGAACGTGGCCAGGCGGTCGTAGCTGGCGGCGGCGTCGCTGAGGACCGCTTCGGAGAACTCGAGCGGGCCGCGGTAGTGGGCGCCGAGGAGGGCGTAGCGCAGGACGACGCCGCGGTGGCTGCGCAGCAGCTCGCGGGGGCTGACCACGTTGCCGACGGACTTGGCCATCTTCTCGCCCTTGAGCTCGAGGAAGGCATTGTGAAGCCAGTAGCGGGCGAACGGCTCGCCGGTGGCGCCCTCGGACTGGGCGATCTCGTTCTCGTGGTGGGGGAAGATCAGGTCCTCGCCGCCGCCGTGGATGTCGAAGGAGCGACCAAGGTACTTGCAGGCCATGGCCGAGCACTCGATGTGCCAGCCGGGTCGGCCAGGGCCCCACGGCGAGTCCCAGGTCGGCTCCCCCGGCTTGGCACCCTTCCAGAGGGCGAAGTCGAGCGGGTCGCGCTTGTGCGGGTTGACCTCGACCCGGGCGCCGGCCCGCAGCTCGGACAGGGCGCGGCCGGACAGCTTGCCGTACTCGGGCCACTTCCCGACGGCGAAGTAGACGTCGCCGCCGACCTGGTAGGCCAGGCCCACCTCCACCAGGCGGGCGATCAGCTCCTGCATCTCGGGGATGTGGCCGGTGGCTCGCGGCGTGATGTCGGGCGGGCGAACGCCGAGCGCCGTCATCTGCTCGTCGTAGACGCGGGTGTACTCTTCGGCGACCTCCCACGGGCTGCGGCCTTCCTCGTGCGAGCGCGCGATGATCTTGTCGT
>DATHIG010000148.1:0-5259 GCA_035490035.1 Actinomycetes bacterium | reverse complement strand
TACCTGGCCGTCCTGGCCGTGCTGCGCCGTCCCGACGTGTTCCACGCCGCCGTGGCCGGCGCCCCGGTGACCGACTGGCGGCTGTACGACACCCATTACACCGAACGCTACCTCGGCCACCCCGCCGCCGACCCCGACGTCTACCGCCGCAACTCGCTGCTGGCCGACGCGGACAAGCTCGAGCGGCCGCTGCTGCTGATCCACGGCCTGGCCGACGACAACGTGGTCGCCGCCCACACGCTGCGGCTGTCCAGCCTCCTGCTGGCCGCCGGCCGTCCCCACAGCGTGCTCCCCCTGTCCGGCGTCACCCACATGGCGGTCCAGGAGGCGGTCGCCGAGAGCCTGCTCCACCTGCAGCTGGCCTTCCCCCGCGACGCCCTCGGTCACTGAGGGCCAGGGTCAGGCGGCGGCCAGGCCGGCGAGCTGGCGGAGCTGGTGGAGGCGGTCCTGGTGGTCCCAGGCGGTGGGGGCGGCGATCAGGGTGCCGACCCCGGCGTCGCGATAGGCGGCCAGGCGGTCGCGGACCCGGGCGGGCGGGCCGCAGAGGGTGACCAGGTCGATCAGCTCGCCGGGGAGGGCGGCCCCGGCCTCCTGGCGGCGCCCGGCCAGGTAGTGCTCCTGGACCTCGGCCGCGGCCTGCCCGAACCCGTAGCGGCCGGCCTGGTCGGCGTAGAAGTTGCGCTCCCTGGAGCCCATGCCGCCGATGTACAGGGCCAGGAACGGGCGCATGGCGTCGCGGGCCGCCTCCAGGTCGTCGGAGATGTGGACCTGGACGGACGGGGCGATGTCGAAGCCGTCCAGGTCGCGGCCGGCCCGGCCAGCCCCCTCGGCCAGATGGTCCCGGAACCCGTCGGCGTGGTCGGGCGAGAACAGGAACCCGAGCCAGCCGTCGGCCAGCTCGCCGGCCAGGGTCAGGTTGCGCGGCCCCATGGCGGCGAGATAGATCGGCAGGCGCTGCTGCACCGGGGTGATGGTGAGCTTGAGCGCCTTGCCGGGGCCGTCGGGTAGGGGCAGCTCCAGCGTTTCCCCCTGGTAGGCGACGCGCTTGCGCTCCAGCGCCATACGGACGACGGTGAGGTAGTCGCGGGTCCTGGCCAGCGGCCGGGCGAAGCGCTGCCCGTGCCAGCCCTCGGCGACCTGCGGGCCGGACAGGCCCAGCCCGAGCCGGAAGCGTCCCCCGGAGAGCTGGTCGAGGGTGGCCGCGGTCATGGCGGTCATGGCGGGGCTGCGGGCCGGGAGCTGGAACACGGCCGAGCCGAGCTTGATCGAGCTGGTCTGGGCGGCCAGCCAGGCCAGCACGGTGGCCGCGTCCGAGCCGTAGGCCTCGGCCACCCAGGCCGAGTCGTAGCCGAGCCGCTCCGCCTCCCGCACCAGCTCCAGCTGCTCCTGGGCCGTGATCCCGAAGCCGAGGTAGCCCAACATCACGCCCAGTCGCACCTGCCGCTCCTTCCCGCGCCGACCCTCCCCGGAAGCGTCCAGCACCGGCCCCGGCGACGCAAGCTGCCGGGCGCCTTGGCGTCAGGAGCTGTCAGCGGCCGGTGACCTCGCGGGCGAAGGTCTCGAAGGCGTTGACGTAGCGGGCCACGTCGTCGTCGGTGTGCTGCACCGACAGTGTCCACTGCTCGTCGATGCCCGGGGTCATGAACACGCCCTCGGTCATCTCGAACAGCCACGACAGGTAGGAGAGGCCCTCGTCGACCCCTTCGCCGTCGAACCCGGCGTAGGCGCGGTAGTCGCGCAGCCGCTCGGGTGCGTACATGACCGCGCCCTTGCCGCCGACGCCGGTGGTGTAGCAGGGCAGGTCGTAGTCGTCGATGACCCGCTGGCAGCCGGCGAGCTGGGCGTCGTTGAGCCGGTTCAGCTCCGTGTAGGCGTCGTGGGTGAGCACCTCGGTGAGGGCGACCAGCCCGGCCCGGGCGCACAGCGGGTTGCCGTTGAAGGTGCCGAGCTGGGGCACGCCGTCCTTGGCGATCTCGGCCATCAGCTCGCCCCGGCCGCCGAACCCGCCAAGGGGCGTGCCCCCGCCGACCGCCTTGGCGAAGCACTTGAGGTCGGGGGCGACCCCGTAGACCTCTTCGGCGCCGCCGTAGGCGATGGTGGCGCCGGTCTTGACCTCGTCCCAGATCAGGATGACCCCGTGGCGGCTGCAGAGCTCGCGGACCGCCTCCAGGTAGCCGGGCTCGGGGTCGATGATGCCGACGTTCATCATCACCGGCTCCATGATCATGCCCGCGACCTCGCCGGCGTTGGCGGTCAGCAGCCGGTCCAGCGCCTCGGCGTCGTTGTAGGGGACGATCAGGGTCAGGTCGGTCACGGTCCTTGGCGTGCCCTTGCCGAACTCGACGCTGGCCGGGGCCTCGCGCGGCCCCATGTTGTCCCTGCCGGGTCGGATCGAGACCAGCACCGACTCGTGGTGGCCGTGGTAGGAGCCCTCGATCTTGACGATCTTGTCGCGGCCGCTGACGCCACGGGCCAGCCGGATGGCGTCCATGGTCGCCTCGGTGCCCGAGTTGGTGAAGCGCATCTGGTCGATCCGGAAGCGCGAGCAGAGCTCCTCGGCCAGCAGCGTGGTCTCGGCCACCGGCTGGGCGAAATGGGTGCCGATGGCGGCCCGCTCGGAGAGGGCCTCGACGATCTTGGGGTGGGCATGACCAACGGCCATCACCCCGAAGCCGTTGTGGTAGTCGGAGTACTCGTTGCCGTCAACGTCCCAGACCCGGCTGCCCTTGGCCCGCTCGAAGAAGATCGGGTAGGGCGGCGCGTCCTGGAAGCTGGAGGCGACCCCGAGGGGCAGCGACTTCAGCGAGCGCTCACGCCACTCGCGCGAGGAGGGGGTGCGCTGGTGGACAAGCTGGGTGCGGGCCTTGGTGAGGCTGTCGATCCGCTCCTGGTCGGGCCGTCGGCCCATGCTGATCACTCTCCTGGGACGCGCAGGGGACCTTCGCCCCGCGTCGAGATTGGGATAGACTACTGCGAGATTCGCATCTTGGCAAAGAATTCGGGAGGTAGTTCGTATGTCCAGGACGGCGAGGGTCGACCAGGTCGACCGGCGCATCGTGGCCGCCCTGCAGCGCGACGGGCGCCGGCCGTTCACCAGCATCGCCAAGGAGCTCGGCCTGTCCGAGGCGGCCGTGCGCCAGCGGGTCGCCCGCCTTCAGGCCACCGGGATCATGCAGGTGGTGGCCGTCGCCGACCCGATGACCCTGGGCTACAAGGCGATGGCCATGGTCGCCATCTCGGTCGACGGGAGCGCCCGCAAGCAGGTCGCCGAGGCCGTGGGGCGGTTGCCCGAGGTGTCCTACCTGGTCCTGACCGCCGGCTCCTTCGACATGCTCGCCGAGGTGGTCTGCGAGGACAACGACCATCTGCTGCGGCTGCTGTCGGAGGACCTGGCCGGCATCCATGGCGTCCGCGAGACCGAGACGTTCATGTACCTGCGGCTGCTCAAAGAGGCCTACACCTGGTCGGTGGCCCCTGAGGCCACCGCCGACGCCGGCTGAGCGGCCGGCGGTATCCCTACAGCCGGCCCTCCGGCTGCCGAAGAAGACCTCACAGGCCGACCGCCACGGCCCATGGCGTCCATCCGGCCTTGGAGGAGCGATCGTGCGCCAGCTGTTCCTGCGCCGCCGGCGGCGGGCCGCCGGCCGCGTGCGGCTGCTCGCCGCGGCCGGGTCGGCGTTGCTGGCGGCCAGGGACGCCGCCGCCGTGCACCGGGTGGCGGCCGCCGCCACCGCCGAGCTGCTGGACCAGGTGGCGCCGGCCACCGCGACGCACCTGCCGGTCGGCGACCGGTCGGTCCCAGCCGAGGCCCGGGATGCCCTTGACGCGCTCCGCGCCCAGGTCGCGCTGGCCCTGGAGCGAGCCGCCCTGACCGCCGAGCTGACCAGCCGGGCCAGCGTCGACCCGCTCACCGGGCTGGGCAACCGGGAGCTGTTCTCCCATCGGCTGCGGGAGGCGCTGGCCGAGCCGGCCGCCCCCGGCGCAACCCTGGCCGTCCTGCTGCTGGACCTCGACGACTTCAAGACCATCAACGACAGCCTCGGCCACTCGCACGGCGACCAGGTCCTGATCGTGGTCGCCGAGCGGCTTCGGGCCTGCCTGCAGCCGGGCGAGCTGGCCGCCCGCCTGGGCGGCGACGAGTTCGCCGTGCTGCTGCCGCGGGTCGCCGACGATGCCGAGGCGGTCGCGGCGGCCGAGCGGCTGGCCGCCAGCCTGCGCTCGCCGGTGACCGTGTCCGGCCGGGAGGTGCTGGCCAGGGCCAGCGTGGGGGTCCGCCTGGCCAGGGGCGGCGACGAGGACCCCGAGCGGCTGCTCCGCGACGCCGACATGGCCATGTACGCGGCCAAGAACGGTGGCTGGGGGGCGGTCAGGGTGTTCGACACCGCCATGCACAGCCGGGCCGTGCAGCGGCTGGACTTCGAGGCCGCCCTGCGCCGGGCGGTCATCCGCCAGCAGTTCACCGTCCGCTACCAGCCGGTGGTGGAGCTGGACGGGGGCCGCCTGGCCGGGCTGGAGGCGCTGGTGCGCTGGGACCACCCCGAGCGGGGGCTGGTCATGCCGGGCGAGTTCGTCGGCCTGGCCGAGGACACCGGCCTGATCGTGCCCATCGGGCGCTGGGTGCTGCATGCCGCCTGCCAGGCCGCCCGCGACTGGCAGCGCCGCTTCCCCCTGGAGCGGCCGCCGTTCCTCAGCGTCAACCTGTCGGTGCGGCAGCTGCAGCAGCCCGACCTGCTGGAGGACGTGGCCGGCGCCCTCGACGCCTCGGGGCTGGACCCGGCCGAGCTGATGCTGGAGATCACCGAGAGCGTGCTCGCCACCGACCGGGAGGCCATGCTGGAGCGGCTGCGCGGACTGCGGGCGCTCGGGGTTCACCTGGCCATCGACGACTTCGGGACCGGCTACTCGTCCCTCGCCTACCTGCGCCACCTGCCCGTCGACACCCTCAAGCTGGCCAAGCCGTTCGTTGACGAGCTGCTGCGCGGGGCCGAGGAGGCGGCCCTGACCAACGCCATCCTGCGGATCGCCGACCTGCTCAAGCTCCAGGTGATCGCCGAGGGGATCGAGCAGCAGGCGCAGGCGCTGGAGCTGGAGCGGCTCGGCTGCCGGTACGGGCAGGGCTTCCACCTGGCCAGGCCGCTCGACCAGTTCGCGGTCGAGGCGCTGCTGGCCGCCGAGCAGGCTCGGTACCCCGCCACCGTCGCCAGGGCCGGGAGCCGGCGCTAGCGCCAATGCCGGTCAGTTAGCCTGGTTTGCAGAGGA
>DATHIG010000147.1:0-6014 GCA_035490035.1 Actinomycetes bacterium | reverse complement strand
CTGGCCGGGCCGGCGAACGGAGTTCGATCCCCGTCGGGGCTCAGTCCATCGTCTGCGGATTCAGGTGGTCAACGACGTGGCTGCCGGGCTTCTCGAGGAGCGTCCGGTACACCACCATCCCCTGCCCGAGGGCGTTGTTGTTGACGCCGTCCGACGCGTAGACCGGGATCCCGGCCCCACTCTTGAACGTCGGGCCCGTGTACGGGTACGCGGACCAGGTGCCCGAGTTCTGGGCCGGGTCGTAGTACGCGACCTCCTTCAGGCGCCTGGCGTCCGTGAAGTCGATCACGTCGCTCCCGCCCGTGTACCAGGCGTTGACGAGCAGGTCCCGTTCGATGCCCATGACGGCCATCCCCATGTGCGCCGAGCAGTACTCGCCCGCCGCGGGATTGGGCCGCAGGTCGCCGACGTGGAACTCGCTCAGGAAGGCGCCGCTCGCCATGTCCGAGAAGAACATCTTCCCGGTCTTGTGGGTGCCGCCGGCGGGATTCCACGGCCGCGGCTGGTATGTGGTCGTCGTCGGGCAGCCACTCCCGAAGGACTCGTCAACCCAGTTGACCACCTCTCCCTCGTTGTCGAACATCACCGAGTGGAAGAAGTCCACCGCCCCGGGGATGTCACCGGTCCCGCCCGAGGTGACCTTGTCGTCGCCGACCATCATCGGGTGCAGGGTGTCGGGGATCCCGTTGCTGTTGATCTCCCACACCTGGCCCTGCTCGGCGCAGGCGGCACCGGCGAGGTTGTGCTCCATGTGCACCGCGATGTCGTGGCAGGCCACGGCGGCGGGCTCGAAGGCGGGCGGGCAGAGGACGCCGCCGCGCTCGCACCACTCGATCTGCCCGTCAGGGTCGCCCGGGTAGACGATCTCCGGGTGGGCGATCTCCGTGGTGTTCGCCGGGTTGTTCAGCGGGACCGAAAGGACCTGGATCTGGCGATGCAACGGGTCGTTGACGACCTTGTCCTCGTCGTATGGGTTGGTGGTGTCGCCGGTGCCGCCGACACCGCAGGTCGGCCCAGGACGCAGCGGGTACGACGCCACATAGACGATCAGCCGCGGGTTGGTCGGATGGTCCGCGAGCCCGGTCCACGCGGTGATCGTGTGGGCGCCGCAGTCGGTGTACTGCATCTTCTCCGGCGTGATCGTGGCGAACGGAGCCCCGGGGTAATCCGAAGAGCCGTCGCTCATCGTGAAGATGCGGACACCCTCCCAGCCGTTGGGGTCGTTGTGCGCGGACCGCGGCGCTCCGCAGTTCGGATTCGCCATGGTGCGGTCCACGGCCAGGAGCAGCAGGTCGGCGACGCCGTTCCCGTTCCGGTCCCAGAGGATCGGGTCGTTCTGGTTGGCGTCACACCTGAAGTCCTTCACCAGCTGCGGGCTGGCAGGATTCGAGACATCGAAGATCCGCACGCCGCCGCGGGACCCGGTGCCGGGCGGGAACCCGGCATCGCCGGTGTAGTACCCGACGAACGCGTGGTTGCCCCAGAACGCCAGGTCCGAGTTGGTCGCCTGGTTGGGAGAGGTGAACACCTCGGACATGTTGCGTGACTGGTCCTGCGCCTGCGCCGGCGACGCCAGCCCGAGTACCAGCAGGGCCGTCGCCGCAGTGATAATGAAAGATCGCCATCGCCTCAAGGCTGACCACCTCCGTGATGGATCCGTAGAGATATAGCCGTTCCAGGATGCGAGCTCGGCGCATCACCTCCTCCAGGCCCGCTGCCGCCAGATACCGCCTGCGCATACGACATCGGGAAACGTTGGAGCGGATTCGCGGGACCGTGGGGCGACGACGCCGCTGTCGACCCACGGTCCCACACGATCGGTCAGCCGCTTGGTCGCACGAGCTTGAACACCTGTCCGGTTGTCCCGGTCGGGCCGGTCTGGTCGGTCGTCAGGACGTACATCTCGCCGGCGGGGTCCTGGCCGAACCCGAGCACGTAGTGGCCCAGCCGGCCGGTCGGGCTGGTCGTGATCCGCAGCTGCTGCAGCATCCACAGGCCCTGCTTGCGCGGCTTGGCCACGAACAGCGACCCGTCGGGCTCCTCGAACTCCCTGCTCCAGTCGCCGAAGACATAGCGGCCGGAGAACTGGGGCAGCGCGCGGCCGCGGTAGACGTGGCCGCCGATCACCGTCGCCCCCAGGCCGCCCGGCTGATGGTGGTTTGGATACTCGATGACCGGGTCGAGGAGCGGGTCGCCGGCTCGTGGATGGCCCGCCCCCACCGTGCCGGGGCACGTCGGCGGGGACTCGTCGGGGTTGTCGGTGGAGAAGCAGTGGGTGCCTTCCTTCACGTTCCAGCCGAAGTTGCCGCCCTTGACCGCGATGCTCACCTCCTCCCACAGCTCCTGGCCCGCGTCACCGACGAACAGGTCGTGGTTGCCGGCCTGGTCGAAGGACATGCGGTAGGGGTTGCGGAAGCCGTAGGCCCAGGTCTCGTCGCAGCCGTCCTCGCACCCCGGCGTCGCCGCGAAGGGGTTGTCGGCAGGAACCCCGTAGGGGGTCCCGGCGTCGACGTCGATCCGGAGGATGTCGCCGAGGAGGTTGTGCTGGATGTCTTGGCCGTTGCCGCCTTCGTTGGCCGCGTACCAGTCCTCGACGTGGCCCAGACCGACGTCGTCGGCGCCGCCGCCGTCGCCGACCGAGATGTAGAGGTAGCCGTCGTCCGGGCCGAACAGCAGCGTCCCGCCGTTGTGGTTGAACTGGGGCTTGTCGACCTGGAGCAGGATGCGCTCCGAGCCGGGATCGGCCCGGTTGGGGTCGGCCGCCGACACGCGGAACTCGGCGATGGTGCTGGTGGCGTCGTAGCCGGCGGGAGCCCCCGGGCGCAGGGGCGCGGTGTAGAAGACGAAGAAGCGGCCGTTGCTGGCGTACCGCGGGTGGAAGGCCAGTCCCAGGACCCCGCGCTCGTCGAATTCCGGCATCAGCGGAACGATCCTGCTCCGCAGGTCGAGGAAGGGCGCCGGCGGGAGCGCTCCGTTGGGCAGCAGCACCCGGATGAGCCCGATCTGGTCGACGATGAACAGCCGTCCGCTCCCATCCGGGGGGCTTACCAGCGCCACCGGCGAGGTGAAGCCGTCGGCGACCAGCTGCACACCAACGGCGGGACCCCCCGCCTCCTGGGCGTGGACGGGTGCCGCGCCGGCGACGGCGGCGACGGTCGCGCAGACGACGACGAGCAGGCGAAACCGCCGCGATCTCATGCTGCCTCCCCCTTTCCGCTCTTGCACCCACCTGGGCAGGCGCGGCGACGGCGATCAGGTCCTCGTCTCACGAAAGCCACCTCCACATTTGGGACCGGGGAGCGGGCCTCCGACCAGAAGAGGCCCGCTCGATCTCGGCGCCTAGCTACCCGACGGAGAACTCCTGCGTCTGGGGGTTCAGGTGGTCGAGCCTGATGGCACTGGCTCGGGCGTTGTCGGAGAGCAGGAAGAGGTTCAGGCCCTTGGTGATCTCCGACTCGTAGATGAAGCCGTTGTACCAGTACGAGGACCACGCCCCGCCCAGCTCGTTCACGACCTGGCCGCCTGGCGTCGTGACCGGCGGAAGGGGTGGCGGGTCGGACCAGGCGACCGTCACCGGGCTCGCTGGGTTAGTGAAGTCAGCGACCCACGTGCCCGCCTGGTAGTTCCCCATCACCAGGAGGTAGCGGCCGCTCCGCAGCGGCACGGTGTTGTAGTTGTGGATGGTGCAGTTCTCCGCCGAGGACTGCGCGCGCGGCAGCGTCCACTGGCCGAGCTTGGCTCCGGTCCCAGCGTCGTAGAAGAAGGCGCTCTTGTGCACGTCGGCCTGGACCACGCCGGCCGGCAGCCCCGTGGTGCTGCCGTTGGCCTGGCAGAACGGCGCCGCGCCACCGCCCGGCTCCCAGCCCAGGATGATGACCTTGCCGTCCCAGGTGAAGGCGGCCGAGTGCCAGTTCCCCACCACGCCGTCGACGCCCGGCTCCTCGATCGTGAAGAGGAGCTCCGGGTCCTCCAGGCTGCCACCGGGGATGGCGTTGTCGCCGATGTCGAACACGTTGCTCATGTGGCCCGAGGCCGTGGCGAGCAGGTTCACGTCGCCGAGGATCACGCCGTTGTCGTGGGCTGCATGCCCGCCCTCGAGCGGCTCACGGCGCACGTGGCTGGCCGCGGCGGGGCTGTCCAGCGGGACCTGGACGATGTCGACCCAGTCGCACGCCTGGTCCTGCGGGGGCAGCAGCGCATTCCCACCCGACGTCGCGTTGTAGATCACCAGACGGTTCTGTGCGAGATCCGGAACCGGCGTGAGCGTGTGGGTGCCACAGCCCGGAGAGTCGGCCTGCGGCCTGGCGCTCAGCTCGACCTCGCCGACCAGCGCTGGATCCGCGAGGTTCGAGATGTCGAAGATGTGCATGCCCTCAAAGCCCACGGGCACCGGCTGGCCGTCACAGAACCGTCCGGCGGGCGCCGGGCTGTTCCATGCGCGAACGAGGATGTTCCCCCAGACAGCGATGTCGCCCTGGTCGCCGTTGCAATGGGTCCACGAGATCTCCTTCGGGTCGCCGGACGCTGCGATGTCGATGATCCGGAACCCGTCGTAGTTCCCGTGAAACGCCAGCTTGCCCCAGAAGGCGATGTCGGAGTTGATGTTCCGCGTCGCGGAGGTCGCGCCGAAGAACGAAGCGGGGTGAGGGCTGTGGCCCTTCGCGTGCAGGTTCGGCGTGTGCGGGCGGGTCGCGTGGTCGGCTGCGGCCGGAAGCACCAGGGTGGCCGTCATCGCGACGGCCAGGCCCAGCGCGCGGATGAATCTCGCTCTCATCGAATCGTCCTCCCTCAACACCCGTGCAGGCACTCCTCCTGCCGTGTGGCAGCGTGGTGGCGCCCTCGGGCCGAGTGCGACCCCGAGGGTCTGGCGAACGCACCCGTTCGGCCCCGCGACACGAGCCAGCAATGCGGCGCGGCGGGCAGCGATGCGCGCACTGGTCAGGCCATCCCTCCTTTGGTCGGTGACCACCCCGCCCCCGGCAGAGCGGTCATCGCGCGGGGCCAAAAAAAGGCAGGTGAGGGTCGCTAGGAGGGAGGTCCCCAGACCGGGAGGAGACCGGGAAACCTCGCGTGGGCGAAGGCCTTATCGACGACCAGACGGCGCAGCCGCCGAACTGCCGACGGCAGCCAGCGACAGGATGGTGCGGCGCATGATTCGCATGGACTTCGACATTGAAGGCCGTCCCTTCCACGCTGGCGCGTGACTAGGGGAGCATCATGGGCGCTTGGCTCGTCGGAGCGTGCAGCTGGAGGGCGGGTGCCCGCGGTGTTCTGCGAACCTTGAATGGGCCGGAGGGCTTGGTTCGTTTGGCGGTAATCCCTGCGCGCGGATCAGAGCCTACGCTCAAGTCTCGGCTGATATAAATAGGCCATTCGTCGTAGCAAGGACTACTGCTGGCTGGGTCGTGGTGGATGCACCCGCCTGAAGAGTGCGCAAGGTCGGACGCGGCTTCTGATCTGGTGGTTCACGCCGGACTGCAGCTCGACACTGTGGGCTCTGTCGACCCTTCGGAGGCCTCCTTGGTGCTGCCCAGACTCGCCTACCTCACACTCTGCCGCTCGCTCCAAGCTGCTCGCGCTGCTTACTCGCAGTGACGCTGCCAAGGATCTTGAGATCCTCGTCCTGCGGCATCAGCTCGCCGTGCTCCGCCGCCAGACCACCCGACCCATCGGGCCCGGCGACCGGGCCCTGCTCGCCGCGGTCAGCCGGGTGCTACCCAGGTCTCGCTGGTCGTGCTTCCTCGTCACGCCCCAGACGCTGCTGCGCTGGCACCGGCGGCTCGTGGCCGGCGCCTGGACCTACCCGCATCGCCAGACAGGCCGGCCGCCACTGGATCAGGATGTCCAGCAGCTGATCGTCCGCCTGGCCAGAGAGAACCCCCGGTGGGGCTACCAGCGCATCCAAGGCGAGCTGCGACGGCTCGGCACCCAGGTCTCTGCATCCGCAATCCGCGCCACCCTCCGCCGTCACGACCTCGACCCGGCACCGCGGCGGACCGGCGCCTCGTGGCGGG
>DATHIG010000146.1:0-2899 GCA_035490035.1 Actinomycetes bacterium | reverse complement strand
GCTTGGAGAATCTTGAGATCTGCTCGTGGTTGCGGCGGGCGTCGTCGTCGTAGATGGTGAGCGAGCGGCCGTCGGGCCAGGCCTGGTAGGAGGGGCCCATCGGGAACAGCCTGTAGCCGTGCCGCTCCAGGTCCAGGTCAGCGACGATGCCCGGCGGCATCAGGCTCATCACGTAGGAGAGCCGGGTCACCTTGATCTCGGGGGCCTCGGGCCAGGGGGCGTCGGTGGCGGCAGCGCCGCCGGTCTTGGACCTGGCCTCCAGCACCACCGCGCGGGCCCCGGCCCTGGCCAGGTAGGCGCCGGCCACCAGGCCGTTGTGCCCGCCCCCGATGACGATCGCGTCCCAGGTCGCGGCCATGGCCCCTCCACTGTTCTTGACTGAACGTTCAGTCTAAGATGTGGCTGGGCACCCGACAAGCCAGGCAGGCCATACTGCACCTCGACGCCGAGATCCTTGGAGCAGGCATGAGCCCACGACGCAAGCTTTCCGACGCAAGGCGGCGGCAGATCCTCAAGGCGGCGGTGCAGGTGATCGCCGAGAAGGGCCTGTGCGACACCGGGATCAAGGACGTGGCCGACCAGGCCGGCACCAGCCCGGCCCTGGTCATCTACTACTTCGGCAGGAAGGACATCCTGCTCGCCGAGGCGCTGTCGTTCGCCGACGAGCGCTTCTACGGCGAGACGGCGAACGCCGTGGCCGGGATGTCCAGCGCCCGCGACCGGCTGGTCGAGCTGGTGCGCTGCTCGTGCTCGGTGGGGGAGGCCGAGGACGACTTCCACGAGTGGGTGCTGTGGCTGGACCTGTGGGCCAGGGCGCCCCGCGACCCGGACGTGGCCAGGGACCGGGCGGCGATGGACCGGCGCTGGCGGACCACCATCAGCGAGATCGTCCGCGAGGGCCAGGCGGCCGGCGAGTTCTCCCCGGTCGACGCCGACGGCTTCGCGCTGCGGCTGGCCGCCCTGATCGACGGGCTGGCCATCCAGGTCGTGCTGCACGACCCGGAGGTCTCCCGCGAGCGCATGTTCGACCTGTGCGTGGACACCTGCGCCAGGGAGCTCGGCTTCTCCTGGACCACCGAGCACCGGGCCGCGCTGCTGCAGCCCTCCAAGCGCGGGGCGGCCGCCTCAGGCTGAGTCGGGGAGGACCCGGAGGGCGTCGGCGGGCAGGTGGGCGGCGATCGCGGTGCCCTGCTGCCAGGGCAGCGGCTGGCCGCGGTTCTGGACCAGCGCCTGCACCGACTCCCCGTTGGCCAACCGGACCACCAGCTGGGTGGCCGGACCCTGGTAGACGAGCCGCTCGACCATGGCGGGGACGCGGTTGTGGCCGGTCGTCCCGTACGGCTCCAGCTGGACCCGCTCGGGCCGGATCACCACCCGGACCTCACCGGTGGCGGCGGTGTCGCCGCCGGCAGCCTCCAGGTCGAACTCGCCCAGCCGCAGCCGGCAGCGGCCGTCGGCGCCTGGCCCGGCAGCCGTGGCCGCCAGCAGGTTGGCCGCCCCAAGGAAGCCGGCGACGTAGGCGCTGGCCGGTTCCTCGTACAGCTCGGTCGGGGCGCCGACCTGCTCGATCCGCCCGCCGGCCATCACGGCCAGCCGGTCCGACATGGTCAGCGCCTCCTCCTGGTCGTGGGTCACGTAGACAAAGGTGATCCCGACCGTCTCCTGCAGCGCCTTCAGCTCGACCTGGAGGGCCTTGCGCAACTTGGCGTCCAGCGCCCCGAGCGGCTCGTCCAGCAGCAGCACCGTCGGGTTGAGGACCAGCGCCCTGGCCAGGGCGACCCGCTGCTGCTGGCCGCCCGACAGCTGCGCCGGGCGGCGCCGCTCCAACCCCTGGAGCTGGACCAGGGCCAGCGCCTCGGCCACCCGCCGCCTGGCCTCGGCCTTGGCCACGTCCTGGAACCGCATGCCGAAGGCGACGTTGTCGCGCACGCTCAGGAACGGGAACAGGGCGTAGCTCTGGAACACGGTATTGACCTTGCGCTTGTGGGGCGGGGTGCGGACCATGTCGACCCCGTCGAGCAGGATGCGCCCGCCGGTGGGCTGCTCGAACCCGGCGACCAGGCGAAGGGTGGTCGTCTTGCCGCAACCCGACGGGCCGAGCAGGGCGAAGAACTCGCCGCCGGGCACGTCCAGGTCGATGCCATCCACGGCGGTGACGTCCTCGAACCGCTTGACCAGCCCGACCAGCCGGATCTCGCCTCCGCCCATGCCGGCGACTCCTTTTCAGCGACTCAATGACGCTCCGCTCGCTGGCATCGTAAACCGGCCGGCCGGGTTCGCGGTCAGTAGGTCGTCTGGGCCTAGGCCGGCGGGCCGGGCACGGCCAGCAGCAGCGTCGCGAACAAGGTCACGGCCGCCACGACGGCGCTCCACCCACAGCGCTTGCGATCCTCCAGCACCTTGCGTCCCCCTTCCACGCTCCGCGGCGGCTGCGTTGCCCCTTGCCTGCCCTTCACTTGGATGTCTCGACCGCGGCCCCGGAGCGGCCCATCGGCAGCGCTGCCGAGCGGACCAGCGTAGTTCTGCGGAGGGTCAGCCGCGGACGGCGTCGGCGAAGGCGGCGAAGTTGGCCAGGAAGCGGGCGACGTCGTCGGTGGTGTGCTGGGCCGAGACGAGCCATTGCTCGGCCTTGCCCCAAGGGGGCAGGAACACCCCGCCGTTGTGCTGGTACAGCCAATGGCAGTGGCTCCAGCGGTCGTCGATGGCCAGGAACTCCCGGTAGTTGCGGACCGGGGTGGGGGAGAAGGTCACGCAGCCCTTGGCCCCGACCGCGACCACGTGGGCCGGCAGACCGGCCAGGGCGATGAGCTGCTCGACGCCATCCACCATCCGCTGCTGCAGGCGGTCCAGGTGCCGGTAGGTGGGCGGGGTGAGCACCTGGGTGAGGGCGGCGCCGGCT